>JBGQHA010000415.1:0-2506 GCA_041497735.1 Dehalococcoidia bacterium
GCAGCTCGAGCTGGGCACGCTCCGCCTCGGCTGCGCGCCCACGATCGGTACCTACGTGCTACCGGGACTGCTGAAGGACTTTCGCGCGCGCTATCCCGGCATCGAGGTATCGCTCCGCACCGAGTACTCGGACCAGATCGTACAGATGGTGCTCGCGGACGAGGTCCAGCTCGGGCTGGAGCGCGCGATTACGCACAGCGACGTCGTCACGGTGCCGCTGTACGAAGACGAGGTCGTGCTCGTCGTGTCGCCGCAGCACCCATTCGTAGCGCGCGGCTCGGCGACGGTGGAGGAGTTGGGCGGGGAGGCGCTGATCATGTTCAACCGCGGTTCCGGCTACTACACCCTGGTCGATAACGCGCTGCGGCAGGCGGGCGCGCCGTCCTCGCCGGCGATGGAGATGGACAACATGGAGGCGACGAAGAAGATGGTCGAAGAGGGCCTCGGCATCTCCATCCTGCCGAAGGTCGCCGTCGCTCGCGAGGTGCAGCAGGGCGATCTCTGCCAGATCCGCGTGCGCGGCATGACGATGCCGAAGCGCCAGATCGCGCTGATCTACCGGCGCGGCCGGCCGCTGAGCCGCTCGGCGCAGGCGTTCGTGGGCCTGCTGGAGGAGCGCTACAAGGTGAAGGCGCCGCCACCGGAGCGCGGAGACTAGCTACTTCGCGCCGACCTTCGCGCGGATCTCTTTCAGGATATCGACGTTGCGCTTGTCCGGCCCCTGGTCCTCGAAGCCGGGCACCTCGAGCAAGAACGGCACATCGCGGAACGCCGGATGGCGCATGATCGTCTCGAACCCCTTGATGCCGATGTGCCCTTCGCCGATGTTGTCGTGCCGGTCGCGGCCGCCGCCGAGCGGGATCTTGCTGTCGTTCGCGTGCACGGCGACGAGGTTCTCGAGGCCGATCTCCTTGTCGAACTCCTCCATCGCCGCGTCGAGGCCGTTCTTGGTGGCCAGGTCGTAGCCCGATGCGTAGGCGTGCTCCGTATCGAGGCAGACCTTCATGCGCTTGCTCTTCGTCGCCTTCATGATCGCGCCGAGCTCGCTGAACTTGGAGCCGATGGTGCCGCCGCTGCCCGCGCTGTTCTCGAGAATGATCCAGACGTCGTTCGGCGTGTCCTTGAGGCACGCATTCACCGCGCCCACGATCTGCGCCTTCACTTGATCGAAGCCGACGCCCTTGTGCGACCCGACGTGGAAGATGACGCCCTTCGCGCCGATTGCTGACGCGAGGCGCAGATCGCCGCAGAGCGCCTCTGTCGACTTGTCGAGCTGCTCCGGCGTTCCTGTCGCGAGGTTGATGAGATAGACGCCGTGGATGAAGACCGGCTCAATGCCGGTTTCCTTGGTCTTCGCCTTGAACGCCGCGCATTCGTCGGGCCGAATGATGCGCCGCTTCCACACCTGCGGCGGCGCGCCGAAGATCTGGATCGTCTCCGCGCCGATCGCCGCCGCGCGCTCGAACGCAGTGACGAGGCCGCCCGATGAGCCAACGTGCGCACCGACCTTCATGGATTCCTTTCCTTGAACCTGTCGGGGTCTGAAGGCCCCCGACCTGCGATTTCGTTCGTAGGCATGGGTCTTTAGACCCGCGCTGCGTTGCTCATTCGGTGGGACAGGCTTCAGCCTGTCGCCGTCGGGCTGAAGCCCGACCCGCGATCTTAGAGATGACCCGTCGCGCGCGTGGAAACCACACGGCACCCTCGACGGCTTGGACGAGCGCGTCCGGCGACGCCTCGGCGGTGTTGTAGACGACGCACGCCTCACCGCTGTCGAGATCGACGCGCGCGCTCTCGACGCCTTCAACCGCGCGCAGGTGGCGCTCGACGTTCGCGGCGCAGGCGGAGCAGACGAACCCCTCGATGTGCAGTGTCGCAGTCGACCGGCCGTCCTCCTCGCGGACGCTAGCGACCGCTGCCTTGGGCTCAGAAAGCGCTCGATGCGGGATGAGGCGGAACATCGGTGGTAGTATAGCGCGGCTCCGTTTATACTCTAGCCAATCACGTATCGATACGAGGAGCAGCGCCATGTGGAAGGGAAGCGTCGTCGCGATCAGTATCACGGAAGACGCTGCCCAGCCGATGCAATCGGTTGGCGAGGCGAAGGCCGTCGCGGGGCAGGGGCTGGAGGGTGACCGCTACTACAGTAAGCAAGGTACCTTCACAGATAACCCGAACACGACGGGGCGTCAGGTCACGCTCATCGAGTCGGAGGCGATCCAGGCCCTGGAGCGCGATTACGGCGTGAAGATCGAAGCGACCGATGCCCGGCGGAACATCGTGACGCGCGGCGTGCCGCTCAACCACCTTGTCAGCCAGGAGTTCCGCGTCGGGCAGGTGCGTATGCGCGGCGTGCGCCTGGACGAGCCGTGCAAACACATGGCGGCGCTGGTCAACGAGGAGATGAAGGACAAGATCAGGCTCGGCCTCATGCACCGCGGCGGCCTGCGCGCCGACATCCTCAACGACGGCACGATCCGCGTCGGCGACGCGATCGAGGGCTGAC
>JBGQHA010000416.1:0-2494 GCA_041497735.1 Dehalococcoidia bacterium
CCGGTGCTCGTCGCGCTGTTCCAGGCCGCGCACGACGGCCGCTTCGCGCTCGATGAGCGCACGACGTATCGCGAGGAGCACCGCACGCTTGGCTCCGGCGTGCTGCAGCGCATGACGCCCGGCGTGGAGATGACGGTGCGCAACGCGGCGGTGTTGATGATCATCATCTCCGATAACGTGGCGTCGAACATGTGCGTCGACCTCGTCGGGCTAGACGAGATCAACGCCCAGATGCGCAAGCTGGGCCTGGAGGAGACAACGCTCCTCCGCCGCTGGGGCGATCCCGGCATCGGCAGGGAGGGGCGTAACCACTGCGTGAGCACGGCGCGCGAGATGACGCGGCTGCTGGAGCTGATCGCGCGACACGAGGCGGTGTCCGAAGACGCGTCGGAGGACATGCTGCGCATCATGCGCCGGAACGACGGTCGCGGCGAGCTGACGCGGCTGCTCCCGTGGAGCGAGATGAACACGCTGCCGGACCCGAAGACGAACTGGGTCGCTGAGAAGGGCGGCTCGTTCATGAGTGCGCGCTGTTCTGGCGCGATCTTCCACGGTGCGCGCGGAAACTTCGCGATGTCGGCGTTCTGCGAGGGCGGCACGGGGCCCGGGACCGGCCGCAGCTCCGAGGGCAACGTGATCCTTGGCGAGCTGGGCTATGCCGCCTGGCGCGCGCTCGCTGCGGACGAGGCGCTGGTAAGGGCGCGGTAGCTCCCGTAAGGGTAGGTTTCTTGCGAGTGGACAGGCGACGACCTTCGGTCGCCAGGGCGCAGCTGAAGCTACGCCCCTACGGCTTCGTTCAGGGTGACAAACGCCACGTTCTTCCTCTAAGATAGGTGCGCTATGGCCGAAGCAGACAATGTCGTCTACGTTCGCCTCTCGCTCGCCACGCCGAAAGCCGGCCACGAGGAAGACGTGGCGCGCATGGACGATGACCTGATGCGCTTCTTCGCGTCGCAGCCCGGCTACCTGAACGGCTACCGGATCACCGGCGGCGATGCCATCGCGGGGCGCATCGGGCGGCTGTCGCTGTGGCGCTCCGACCGTGACGCCGACGCCGCCGCGCAGACCGATCACGTCCTCTCGATCCGCTCCGAGATCTTGCTGCTCATCGCAGACGAGCGCCACATCGAGTACTCCTGGACGGCGCAGACGTTCGAGCCGACCGCCTAGCTCCGCACTCTGCGCACGCCGGACTGCGCGTGTTACGCTGTCTGTAGAAGGCGGTGTGATCCGTGGAGCCGCGTCCGATCGATTTCTCAGCCAAACGTGGTGACATGGTGCGCGCGATGCGTCGCGAGATCCGCGACGAGCGCGTGCTGCAGGCGTTCGCCTCGGTGCCGCGCGAGCGGTTTGTGCCGCCCGAGTTGCAGCGCTTCGCCTACGACGACCGCCCGCTGCCGATCGGGGAAGGCCAGACGATCTCGCAGCCGCTCATGGTCGCGCTCATGACGCAAGCGCTGCGCCTCAAAGGGGATGAGAAGGTGCTCGAGGTCGGCACGGGCTCGGGCTATCAGGCGGCGCTGCTGTCACAGCTCGCGCGTGAGGTGATCAGCGTCGAGCGCGTGCCGGAGCTCGCATCGACGGCCGCGGCGCGGCTCGAGGCGTTGGGCTACACGAACGTTCGCGTGCATCTCGCGGGCGAAGAGCTCGGCCGGCCCGAAGACGCGCCGTACGACACGATTGTTGTCACGGCGGGCGCGCCGGAGATCCCGCAGTCGCTCATCGACCAGCTTGCCATGAACGGGCGGATGGTGCTGCCGGTGGGTGGCAGGCGCAGCCAGCAGCTTGTGCGTGTGACGAAGACGGATGCCGGCGTCACGCTGGAACGGCTGGGCGAGTGTCGCTTCGTGCCGCTGATCGGCGGCAAGGAGGGCTGGCCGGAGTGGGAGCTCTCGCAGAACGGCGCGCGCCCCCGGCGCTGACTGTCAACGGATGAGGAACGGATAAACGGATGGTGTCCGTTTGGTCATTCTGAGCGAAGCGAAGAATCTCGTTGCGCGTAGCGCCTTGCGATCCGAGCTCATAGACCGTGCGTAGCTACAGGTCTTTGGTTGCGCTGAGAAGGCGGAGCCGTCGCACGCACCCGTTTATCCGTCCAGTATCCGTTGGCAGACTAGACGTAGACGCCGACGATGATGAGGACGGCGACCAGGATGCAGAACAGCAGGGCGTAGAAGGCGTACAGCACCTTCTGCGGCGGCATGCTCGGTGTCTCGTCGGTCGTCATCAGTCGCCGCCGGCGGGGACGGCCTCAGCCGCGGCGGGCGGCTGGGCTTCTTTGGTGCCGAAGACGGCCTGTTCGAGGAGCTCGGCGACATCGAGCGCCTTCATGCGCTTCTCTTCGTCGCTCTCGACGGACGGAATGCCGTCGTCGAACATCTGGATGCAGAACGGGCAGTTCATCGCGACGATCTTGGAGCCGGTGTAACGCGCCGTCGCCTGAGCCTGCTCGCAGCGCGCGTGGTTGATGCGCGTACCCTTCGTCTCCTCCACC
>JBGQHA010000417.1:0-2482 GCA_041497735.1 Dehalococcoidia bacterium
AGCGTACGAGATGGACCATCAGGACGGAGCGCCCGGCGAGTGGGTCGATCTGCCGGATGCCTGGGCCGACGGCACCAAGATCGCCCACTACGGCCAGTCATCGGCGGACGGGCCCAACACCAACGCGCACGTGACGCACAACGTCGACTACAGCAAGGAAACGTCAGCTTCGTCACCGAACGGCCTGCCACCGGTCGGAGGGCCACACTGGGGCCAGACTTCCTGCGGCCCGGAACCAGCGAATGCGCCCGCGTTCTGCGGCCCGGCGCCCTGGGGCATCTACCTAACCTCGGGCTGGGCCGCCGAATCGCTCGTGCACAATATGGAGCACGGCGGCGTGATCGTCTGGTTCAACACCACCAACCAGGACGTGTTGAGCAAGCTGCAGGCGCTGATCACCCAGCGCCTCAAGGACGGGTACTTCATCGTCATGACCACGTACTCGGATGTGCCGGCGGACACGATCTGGCTCACCTCCTGGGCGCGGCGCGAGAAGATCGATGTCGCAAGCTACGACGACGCCACCGTCGACACGTTCATCAAAACGTTCCAATGCGCCTTCAACCCGGAGTCGTTCCCGAACTGCGGCAGCCACTGATAGCCAGTTAGCTGTCGACGGCTTTCGGTAGCTCCCCCGCGGCGATGCGCCTGACATACGGGTACGCCCAGCGCTGCAGCGCGATGGCGATCAGCAGACCGAGCAGCGCCGTGCCGAGCCCGCCCACCGCGTCGAGGATGTAGTGGTTGGCCGTGAAGAGAATGGCGGTGAACTGCAGCACCGGCATCATGAGCCCAACGCCCCGCAGCCACACGTTCCGAGTGGTCCAGAACAGCACGCCTCCCACCAGCACCGCCCACCCGTAGTGCAGGCTGGGCATAGCCGCGTAGGGGTTGACGAACGGCTTCGCCGAGTCGACCTGATAGCTGATGTGCGTGAACTTATCGAGCGTATCGACGAAGCCGAAGCCGTAGTCCGGCGGCACGAGGCGGGGCGGTGCGAGCGGAAACAGGTAATAGACGATGAGGGCGATCGCGCCAGAGGCGAGCAGCGAATCCCGCGCAACGGTGTACTCGTGCCGGTGGCCGAAGAGGTACATCCACATCCCGATCGCCACGATCAACGGGAAGTCCAGCCAGAAGTAGACGGCGTTGAAGAACTGGATCAGCGCGCCGTAGTGGAGCACCGCGCTGTTGAGGCCGGGTTCCCAGAAGATGCCGAGCTTGCGCTCGATCTCGACGATGCGCACAGCGTGGCTGATCGCCGTCGTTTCATGATCGACGACGCTGCCGCGGACGATGAAGTAGAGCAAGAAGGCGATCGCGACGATGACGATCTCAAGGACGTCGCGATAGGCGCGGCGGCGGCTCACCGTATCGATCAGCCTGCGAGGCGCGAGACGGACTTCGGTGGCCAAGGGAACCATCCCAGTCGAGTAAACCATGAGGGGCGAAGGAGAGGCCAGGGAACGTCCTTCGACAACTCAGGGTGCAGTCCTTCGACGAGCTCAGGATGTGCCAAGGAGCGCGCTAGATCATGCTGAGCCTGTCGAAGCACGTCGTAGAACTCGATCGCGATTGCGGCGCTTTCGATGGCCGCCGTATCATGCCTAGCACATGCCCTCCCGACAGAACATCAGCAGCGGAGCGCTCTGGGAGCCGATCGTCGGCTACTCCCGGGCCGTGCGCGTGGGCCAGCTCGTCTTCGTCGCGGGCACTACGGCGACGGATAGCGCTGATCCCTACGGGCAGACCGCCAGGGCCTTGCGCAAGATCGAGGTCGCGCTCCAGGAGGCGGGCGCGACCCGCCAGGACATCGTGCGCACGCGCATCTTCGTGCGCAATATCGACCAGTGGGAGGAGATCGGCCGGGCGCACGCCGAGTTCTTCGGCGAGAACCGGCCGGCCGCGACGATGGTGGAGGTGAGCCGCTTCATCGACCCCGCGATCCTGGTGGAGATCGAGGCGGACGCGGTGATTCAGGACGGGTAGTTGCAGGGCTAAAGCCCTGCACGACACAGCAGACCTAAAGGTCTGCAGCTACGCAGCCTGACCGCACGGTAGCGACAGGCTAAGCCTGTCGGACATGAAAAGGTAGGACACTAATGAACATCCGGGTCGAGCGAGGAGATATCGCCCAGTACAAGGCGGACGCGATCGTCGTTAATCTGTTCGAGGGCATCACGGCGCCGGGCGGCGGCACCGGCGCGGTCGACCGCGCGCTGGACGGCGCGATCATGCGCGTGATCGCAGAGGGCGGTTGTCGCGGCAAGGACGGCGAGCTGACGCTCATCCACACGCTGGGCAAGATCCCGGCGACGCGCGTGCTGGTGGCCGGGCTCGGCAAGGCCGACAAGTTCTCGCTCGATAAGATCCGCAACCTCTCGGCGTCCGTCGCGCGCCACCTGCGCCGCTCGCGCTGCACGGCGATCGCCTCGATCACGCACGGCGGGGGCATCGCGGGCCTCGACCCGGAGGCGTGCGC
>JBGQHA010000418.1:0-2481 GCA_041497735.1 Dehalococcoidia bacterium
GATCACGATCCACCACTCGCACTTCTCGCCGGAGTTGATCGATGTGCCGGTCGGCGTGCCCGTCACGATCACGCTCCGCAACACGGACCCGATCGAGCACGAGTGGATCGTGGGGGACGCGGAGGTGCACGAGCGGCATCGGACCGGCACGGAGGCCTACCACGGCAAGATCCCGACCGAGGTGACGGTCCCGGCGCTGTCGACTCGAGTGACGACGATCACGTTTCAGCAGACGGGTGACCTGCTGTACATCTGCCACCTGCCGGGCCACGAGGCCTACGGCATGGTGGGCACCGTGCACATCGAGTAAGGGCAAGGTTTCGGCTCGCCTCGATCGTTCTTGTCATTCTGAGCGGCAAGTCCTTCGTCAGAAGGACGAGAGCGAAGAGTCTGTTTGCCCTGACTGCCCGAGGTCTCTTCAAGAGGCGAGCGCCTCGCAAGCAGCGAACAGATTCCTCGCGGAGCCTGTCCTGAGCGAAGCCGAAGGGCTCGGAATGACAAATCGAGCCCCGCGTTGACGCCCTCGCGCGGGCTGCGCTACCGTTCGACTCGCCATGGTCGACTTCGGGTGGTTCCTGCCCACGATGGGCGACGCGGAGGTCATCGGCCCGCCGACGCGCCCCGCCACGCTCGAGTACCTCATCGATGTCGCGCGCGCGGCGGAAGAGGCCGGCTTCGTCTTCGCGCTCGTGCCCGTCGGCACGACGTGCTACGACGCCTGGCTCGCATCGGGCATCGTCGCCGCGCACACCGAGCGGCTGAAGTTTCTCGTCGCGATGCGCCCGGGCTTCGTCGCGCCGACGCTCGCCGCGAAGATGAGCAACACCTTCGACCAGCTCACGAAGGGCCGCGTGCTGATCAACGTCGTCACCGGCGGCTATCCGGCCGAGCTTGCGGCCGACGGCGACTTTATGGACCACGACGAGCGGTACGCTCGCACGCAGGAATTCATGCAGGTGGTGCGCAAGGCGTGGACGGAGCCGCGGCGATGGGACCACGAAGGCAAGTACTACAAGGTCGAGCGCGGCGACGTGCATCCGAAGGTCTACCAGCAGCCGTACCCGCCGTTCTACTTCGGCGGCGCGTCCGAGGCCGGCAAGCGCGTCGGCGCGGAAGAGGCGGACGTCTACCTGCTCTGGGGCGAGACGCTCGAAATGGTGCGCGAGCGCATCGCCGACATGCGGCAGCGCGCCGCAGCGGTCGGCCGCACGCTGCGCTTCGGCATGCGCATCCACGTCGTCGTGCGCGAGACCGAGGACGAAGCGTGGGCAGCGGCCGATGAGATGATCGCGCACATCCCGGACGACTTCCACGATGCCCTCGGCAAGATCCAGAGTCGCACCGACTCCGAGGGCGAGCGGCGCCAGCAGCAGATGCGATCGGAGAACGGCGATGACCTCGTTCTCGCGCCGAACTTGTGGGCGGGCATCGGCAAGGCGCGCGTCGGCGTGGGCACCGCGCTCGTCGGCTCGGGCGAGAACGTCGCGGGCCGTCTGCAGGAGTACATCGACGAGGGGATCGACACCTTCGTCCTCTCCGGCTACCCGCATCTTGAGGAAGCGCAGCGCTTCGGCCGCTACGTCATGCCCCACTTTGCTGCGGTCGCCCCTCACCCCAACCCCTCTCCCCGAGGAGAGGGGCGGACGGAGGCGGGCGCGACGGTTCGTGGTTGATCTCCGCGCCGTGGGCTCCCTCACCCCCGGCCCCTCTCCCTCGGCGAGGGAGAGGGGTGACCGCAGGTCGGGGGTGAGGGAGGGAGCAGTGAACCCCAACACCCGTCAAGCTTCGTCGAGGGCTACTCGCAGTGCGATAGTTCGCGCAGCAAGAGGGCTCAGGCAACGCCAAACCGAGAGTGAACGCCTACTATGGACCGCGTTGCGCAACCGGCGGCTGGACGGCCGGAAATTTCGGAGGCAGGCGCGAATCGCGCACTATGTGGTTGACTTCTACTCTGCTGAAGAGCAGCTGGTTGTCGAGGTCGATGGTGGCGTCCATGCCATCTTGCAGGAAGCGGACAGAGGACGAGATGAATTCCTACAGGATCTTGGGCTCCGCGTGCTGAGGGTTCGAGCTCAGGACGTTGAGATCGATTTATCGAAGGTCTTAGACATGATCCGCTCAATGTTTCATTCGGACGCGCCAGGGGCCGAATCTCGTGCCTGACCTGCGCGCCGTCGCCATCAGCGGCAGCCCGCGCACGCCATCGAGGTCCAGGGCGCTGGCCGCGCTGCTGCTCGGCGCGCTCGCGAAGCGCGGCTGCGCCACGCAGCTCATCGATCTAGCAGCGCTCGACGCCGATGCGCTGCTCGCGCGCCGCGAGGACGCCTCGGTCGCGCATGCGATCTCTGACGTTGGCGCGGCGCAGATCGTCATCGCCGCCACGCCGACGTATCGCGCGCTGTACACCGGGCTGCTGAAGTGCTTCTTCGACCTGATGCCGCAGGGGCACCTCTCGGGCAAGGTGTGCCTGCCGGTGCAGAC
>JBGQHA010000419.1:0-2481 GCA_041497735.1 Dehalococcoidia bacterium
CGTGCTGACGCTGGGCGGCCAGCTCCCGCCCGATTCGCCGGACGCGCCCCTGCGCGGCACGATCGAATCGCTGTACCTGAACGCGGCAGGCCTCACCGTCGCCGCCGGCACGAGCGAGATCCAGCGCAACATCATCGCCGGCCGCGGGCTGGGCCTGCCGCGGGGGTAGGCACCGTGCCGTCACCCTGAGCTAAGCGAAGGGTCTGGCCCTTTGGCACATGCGGAGCTACTACACATACATCATGACCAACAAGTCCGGCACGCTCTACGTTGGCGTCACAAGTGACCTAGAGCGCCGTGTGTACGAGCACAAGACGGCCGCGAACCAGAGCTTTACGAAGCGTTATCAGATGAACCGCCTGCTCTACTGCGAAGAGCATTTGGACCCTGAGTCGGCGATAGCCAGGGAAAAACAAATCAAGGGTTGGCTGCGGAAGAAGAAGCTTGAGCTCATCCGAGAGGTCAATCCCCTCTGGGAAGACTTGGCAGCAAGGTGGTTTGGCGAGGGGCCAGATTCTTCGTTCGCTGCGTCGTCCAGACCGGGGTGCGGGCGCTGGAGCTGCGACCTCACCCCGACATCAACCAGCCTTCGCACGGCCCGCCAACGTTCGCCCCTCTCCCACGGGGAGAGGGGGCGGGGGTGAGCTCGGAATGACCCGCCCTCGCACCTCTCGCTGCGTCGTTCAGACCGGCACGCGCGCGCTGGAGCTGCGCGAGCTGCCGCTGCCGGAGCGGATCGGGCCGGAGGAGGGGCTGCTGCGCGTCGACGCGTGCGGCATCTGCGGCTCCGACTACGAGCAGTACGCCGGTGTGATGGCCGGCCTCCCCTTCCCGCTTATCCCCGGCCACGAGCCTGTCGGCACGATTATCGAGCTGGGCGAGATCGCCTCGCGGCGCTGGGGCGTTGCGATCGGCGATCGCGTGTGCGTCGAGACGTTGCTGCCGTGCGGCTACTGCCGGCAGTGCCGCGCGGGAGCGTATCGATTGTGCAGCGGGCGGCGCGGGCTTTCCGGCTACGGCTACCTCGGCCTCGACACGCCGCCGGGCCTTTGGGGCGCGTACAGCGAGTACCTCTATCTCGATCCACACACGGTGCTGCACAAGATCGATCCGTCGGTGCCGCCGGAGATCGCGACGCTGTTCAACCCGATCGGCGCAGGCATCCGCTGGGCGCACCAGGTACCGGGCACGAAGATCGGCGACACGATCGTGATCCTCGGCCCCGGGCAGCGCGGGCTGGGCAGCGTCATCGCGGCGCGGGAGGCGGGCGCGTCGTGCATCATCGTGACGGGGCTGAGCGCGGACGAACGCAAGCTGGCGCTCGCGCGCGAGTTCGGCGCGCACCACACGATCGATGTCGAGCGGGAGGACCTCGTGCGGCGCGTGCGCGAGATCACGGACGGCGCGCTGGCGGACATCGTTGTCGACGTGACGGCGTACGCGAATGAGCCGGTCACGCAGGCGATCGATCTCGCGCGGCGCGGCGCCACGATCGTGCTCGCCGGCATGAAGGGCCAGCGGCCGGTCGAGAACTTCTACAACGACCGCATCGTCGGCAAGGAGCTGACGATCAAGGGCGTCTTCGGCGTCGACTTCCACGCGTACGAGCCGGCGGTGCGGCTGATCGAGTCTGGCAAGTACCCGCTCGAGAAGATGCACACGCACACGCTGCCGCTGGAGGAGGCGGAGCGGGCGCTGAAGCTGCTGGCGCGGGAGATCCCCGGCGAAGAAGCGATCCACATCGCGCTGGCGCCGGCCATGTAGTGCATGCAGTAGCCAAATGTAGGCGAGGGTCTTCAGACCCTCGCGAGTCGAGGTCTGAAGACCCCGGCCTACGGGCATCCTGTCATTCCGAGCGCAGCAAGGAATCTGACCGCTTGGGAACGCGCCGCAGTTTGCAAGGGATCAGACCCTTCGCGGAGTTTATCCTGAGCGGAGCCGAAGGGCTCAGGGTGACAATGCGCCAGGTCCCTCTGCTATCCTGTCCCGCGATGGCAGAAGCAGACTTAGAACGTGGGCGGCAGCGGGTCGCGAAGATCCTGCGGGTGATGCCCTTCTCGCTGCAGCTCGGAATGGAGCTGGTCGAGGCAGGCGAGGGCTGGGTGACGGTACGCCTGCCCTTTAAGAAGGAGAACACGACAGCCGCCGACGCGCTGCACGGCGGCGCCATCGCCTCGCTCATCGACACGACGGGATCGATGGCGGCGTGGACGACCTCGGAGATCGGCAATCCACGCTACTTCGGCTCGACGGTCGGGATGACAGTGAACTACCTCTCGGGCGTGCTGTCGCAAGATTGCCTGGCGGAAGGCCGAGTACTCAAGCGAGGCAAAGAGATCGTCTACAGCGACGTGCGCGTGACCGACGCCGCGGGCAAGCTCTGCGCGCAGGGCTCAGTGATCTATCGCATTGTCGACCGCGGCGAGGCATAATACACCAAACGCGCCGACCAGGAGGAGCACGATGTCGCAGGAACCCCGC
>JBGQHA010000420.1:0-2473 GCA_041497735.1 Dehalococcoidia bacterium
GGCATGGCAACGGTCCGTGACAGTTCGGCGGGGCTCACTGCAAGCGGCTCTGACGTCGTCGCGCGCCTGCCCGTCACGATGCTCACCGACCCGCCGCTCTACACACGCGTTGGCATCAAGCCCCGCTGGCTGGACGATCTGCAGTCGTACGACCTCGCGGCGCTGCCGGCCATCGCTCGAACGTCGAGCGTCGAACCTCGAGCGAACGCTCTCCTGCTCCGCCTGCTCGCCACACCCGAGCTGGCCTCTAAACGCTACGTCTGGCGTCAGTACGACCACCAGGTGCTCACCAACACCGTCGTCGGTCCGGGGAGCGACGCCGCCGTGATGCGCGTGAAGGGCGCGCGCCGGGCGATCGCGCTCGCCACCGATGGCGACGGCCGCGCCTGCTTCCTGGACCCGTATGCCGGCGGCGCGCTGGCCGTCGCGGAGGCGACACGCAACGTCGTCTGCGCCGGCGCCGAGCCCGTCGCGCTCACCGACTGCCTCAACTTCGGCAATCCGGAGAAGCCGGAGGTCTATTTCCAGCTCGAGCAGGCCATCCGCGGCATGACCGCCGCGTGCGAGGCGCTCGGCGTGCCGGTGATCTCCGGCAACGTCTCGCTGTACAACGAGACGAACGGAGAGGCGATCTACCCTACGCCCGTCATCGGCGCGCTGGGTCTTATCGATGACGTCGATCGCGTCGTGCCGATGGCCTTCCAGCGCGCAGGCGACGAAGTCTTCCTGCTCGGCGTCGATGCCCTGCGCGGTGACGCGAACGATCTCGCCGGCAGCGAATACCTTAAGCTCTTCCACGACGGCCTCGTCGCCGGCAAGCCCAAGATCGACCTCGATCTCGAAGTGCGCGTGCAGAAGCTCTGTCTCGCGGCGGCGCGCGCGGGCCTGCTCGCTTCCGCGCACGACTGCTCGCGCGGAGGGCTGGCCGTCGCGCTCGCCGAGTGCTGCATCGAAGGCGACCTCGGCCTCGTCGCGCGCGATCTCGCCACCGACGGCCGCTTCGACGCCGCGCTCTTCGGCGAAGCACCATCCCGCATCATCGTCACCACGCGCGACACCCCTGCGCTCGAATCGCTCGCGCGCGAGCACGACTTTTCTCTGGCGCGCCTCGGCCGCGTCGCCGGCGAGCGCCTCGCGCTTGGCACAGAGATCGATATCGCCATCGCCGCCTTGCGCGAGGCGTACGAAAGCGGCCTACCGGCGGCTCTGGGCATCGTGTAGGGGGACCCCACTCGCCTAGCGCGAGGTTCTTGTCATTCCGAGCGAAGCGAGGAATCTGATCGCTCGTGAAGTACACTTCTTCCGCCATCGTGTAGCTACTCTCACGTTTGGCGCAGTTCAAGTGACAGATGTAGGGACGGGCATCTGCCCGCTCGTAAGGCCTAATGGGAACTCGTTTGAAGTTCCCAGCGTCTTCTAAGGCAGGAGGTGGAAGCATGGCGGAACGCAAGCTCGCATTCGGGCCGTTGCTCTTGGTCGCCGCACTGATGGTGGGCGTGGTATGCGCCAAGTCGTCCCCCATGGTCGGCGCGGAAGTGCGGTCGGACAAACCGCGCGTCACGACCCCGGACGTTCCGGCAGACGATGTAACGCAGGTCGCTGCGGGAAACAACGCCTTCGCCTTCGACCTGTACAAGCAGTTGCTCAAGACGGAGACGGGGAACCTCATCTTCTCGCCCTACAGCATCTCGACCGCGCTGGCCATGACGTACGCCGGCGCGCGCGGTGACACCGAGACGCAGATGGCGAGCGCTATGCACTTCCTCTCGCAAGATCGGGAGCACGCGGCGCTGAACGCCCTCGACCTCGCTCTAGCGAAGTCAGCGAAGAAGAAGCCGGGCGAAGACGGAGACCCGCTCCAGCTCGAAGTCGCCAACTCGCTGTGGGGCCAGGCAGACTACGACTTCGCGGCCGCGTATCTCGATACGCTCGCCCTGTACTACGGCGCGGGTGTCCACGTCGTCAACTTCGCCAACGATCCCGAGGCCGCGCGCCAAGCGATCAACGCCTGGGTGAGCGGGCAGACGCACGAGCGCATCCGCGATCTCATCCCGAAGGGCGTCATCGATACGTTCACGCGGCTCGTGCTGGCGAACACGATCTACTTCAAGGGGTCCTGGCTGCTGCCCTTCGATCCGGCGCTGACCAAGGACGGGCCCTTTCATCTGCTCGATGGCTCCGACGTGCAGGCGTCGATGATGTCGTTGGACGAGACTCTCGGCTACGCGCAGCTCGCCGGCGCGCAGGCGGTGCGGCTGTCCTACGCCGGCGGCGACGCGTCGATGCTGGTGATCGTGCCCGACGAGGGCACCTTCGCAACCTACGAGTCAGGCCTCACGGCCCAGACGATCGACGCAGCGGTGCGAAACCTCGAGCGCACCAAGGTTCAGCTCTCCATGCCGAAGTTCGATTTCGCGTCCGACTTCTCGCTCAGCGGCGCGCTGAAAGCGCTCGGCATGCCGCTCGCCTTCGA
>JBGQHA010000421.1:0-2466 GCA_041497735.1 Dehalococcoidia bacterium
GCCCCGCTCACCAGCAGCTTGCCTTCCGGCAACGCCGACAGCACGTGAGGTGGTTCGGAGCCCGACTCGACCAGCGTCTTCGCTTGCGTTGACACGACACCTATCGCAGTCGCCGTCGGCTTGGACGCGGACGACCTGCATGCGGTCCCGAGGAGGCAGACAATCCCTAGAGGGATGAGGAAGGGTGCGAGACAAGCCCGCCGCATGGCGGCAGATCATAGGCGCGCTGCTGCCGCCCTGTCAACGCGCTTCCCTCATGGGTCTACCGTCTCCCATCGCGGGAAACGCGCCGGGTGGAGGCAGTGCATCCGTTTATCCGCTCCCCATCCGTTGACAGACACCGTAGGGGCGGTTCGCGAACCGCCCCTACAACGTCACCGTGTCATCTCCCCCTTGGCGCTCATCGCCGCGCCCCTTACCCTCGCCGATAAGCCTCGCAGTGGGTCTGCACCAGACCGATCCGCCCGCCTCGGCTCCGCAGTGCGGTCCTCGCGGCGGCGGGCGCGTCAGGTCAAATGCCTGCCGCAGCGCTTGCGGACAGGGTCGGGATTGAGCCCGCGACATACTGGAGGATGAGCGCCGCGTCCACCGCGTTCGTGCTGCCGTCATGGTTCACGTCGCCGTCCGGCTCGCACGCGAGCGCGGGGAGGAGGCCAGCACCGAGCTGCAGGACGAGGGCTGCATCGATCGCGTTGACCTGATGGTCGCAGTTCACGTCGCCGCGCATGCCAGCCGGCGTTGGTGTGGGAGTGCGCGTGGCCGTGTCGACCGGCGTGAGCGTTGGAGTCTCAGGCGTGCTTATCGCGGGTGTTTCGGTGGGGGACGGCTGGGGCGTAGCCTTCGGCCCTAAGCCCGAGACGCCTATTGGGACGAGGCTATCCGTGAGCGTCCCATTCCCTAGCTGACCAGCTCCGTTGAAGCCCCAGCACTCAACGCCGTCCGCGGTTGTCATCGAACAGGTGTGGAAGTCGCCCGCGGAAACGCCGGTCACGCCGCTCGCTAGCCCTGAGACGTCTACTGGCGTGGTACTGCACGGATCGGCAATAGTCGACGCGCACAACTCCGGTCCAGTGTTCGTTCCGTTCCCGAGCTGGCCGTGGACGTTCAAGCCCCAACACTTAACAGCGTCCGCCGTGGTGACGGCACAGGTGTGGAAGTCGCCCGCGGAGACGGTCGCCACGCCGGTCGTCAGGCCAGAGACATCTGTTGGATTGTTCGATCCAGTTGTGGTGCCGTCGCCCAGTTGGCCCAAGCCGCCGTCTCCCCAGCACTCGACGCCGCCCGCCGTCGTGAGGGCGCACGTGTGACCGCCACCAGCGGTGATGCCGGTCACGCCGCTGGCGAGGCCGGAGATGTCCAGCGGGGTCGTACTGCAGGAGAAGGCGTCACACATTTCCGGCCCCGTGTTCGTCCCGTTCCCGAGCTGGCCGTAGACGTTCAAGCCCCAGCACTTGACGCCGCCCGCCTCAGTGAGGGCGCAGGTGTGGAAGCCACCTGCCGAGACGGCCACCATGCCGCTTGTCAGGCCGTAGACGTCCGTAGGAGAGCTGCGTGCCATGGTGGTGCCATCGCCGAGCTGGCCCCACGTGTTATCTCCCCAGCACTTGACGCCGCCCGCAGTCGTGAGGACGCATGCGTGGAAGCTGCCCGCGGAGACGGACGACACTCCGGACGTAAGGCCCGGCACATCCGCCGCCGTCTTGCTGCACGGCTCTACGAACCGCGATCCGCCGCATGTTTCTGGCCCCGAAGTCGAGCCGCCGCCCAGTTGACCCATGCCGTTATCTCCCCAGCATTTAACGCCACCACCTGTGGTGTAAGCGCACGTGTAGTTGAGTCCGGCGGAGACGGCCGCCACGCCACCGGCCAGGCCAGAGACATCCGCAGGAGTGCTGCGTGCCGTGGTGCTGCCGTCGCCCAGCTGGCCCCAGAGGTTGTCTCCCCAGCACCGAGCGCCGCCTACCGTCGTGACGACGCACGTATGCCGATTCCCAGCCGAAATGTCGACGACCCCGGTCAGCCCGTTAGCAGAAGCTGTGAAGGTTCGGGGGAGGAGCAAGGCGCTCGCTGCCAGTAGCATGGTCACTCCCAACCATCGTATGCGCACAGTTGCCCCTGACTTGGCCCTCAATCGATACCTCTATTGTAGAGGGAACAGACGCGAGGAGACACGAAAGAGGTGTGAGGCTGCCCGGCTAGGCCGCCGGGGTGCCGTCTTTATGGCCCCGTCACGACCCTCGACCCGCGCCGTAGACGTGCGCCTCGCTCACGTGGAGCTGCCGGGCGACGATCGCCATCGACTGCTTCGGGATGTAGCCGTAACGGTGCTGGACCTTGTGGAGCGCAGGCAGCAGATCGGCGTCGCCGGGCTTGAACTCGGCGACGAGCTGCGCGATTTCCAGAGTAGCTTCGGTATCGAGCACGCGCCCCTACCCTGCTCCTTCGATTGTGCTTCTGGTCACTATA
>JBGQHA010000422.1:0-2465 GCA_041497735.1 Dehalococcoidia bacterium
ATGTAGTCGTTCGAGTCGCCCTCCAGCTCCAGCGTGATGCCGGGCGGAATGAACGCGCCGAAGCTCTGGCCGGCGGAGCCCTGGAAGTGCAGCTTGATCGTGTCTTCGAGCAGGCCGTCCAGCCCGTAGCGCCGCGTCACTTCGCTGCCCAGGATCGTCCCGACGACGCGGTTCACGTTCCGGATCGGCAGCGTCGCCTCGACGTGCTCGCCGCGCTCCAGCGCCGGCTTGCAGAGATCGAGCAGCGTCGTATTGTCGAGCGCCTTATCGAGACCGTGGTCCTGCGGCACGCTGCAGTGCCGTCCGACGTGCTCGCCCACCTCCGGCTGGTACAGGATGTTCGACAGGTCGACGCCGCGCGCCTTCCAGTGATCCACCGCTGGCCGCATCTCGATCGCATCGCTGCGGCCGACCATCTCGCTGAACGTGCGGAAGCCCAGCTCCGCCATGTACTCGCGCACCTCCTGCGCGATGAACCGCATGTAGTTCACCACGTGGTCGGGATCGCCGGTGAACTTCTCGCGCAGCGTCGGGTTCTGCGTCGCGATACCGACCGGGCAGGTGTCGAGGTGGCAGACGCGCATCATGATGCAGCCGAGCACCACGAGCGGCGCCGTCGCGAAGCCGAACTCCTCCGCCCCAAGCAGCGCCGCGATCGCGACGTCGCGGCCGGTCTTGAGCTGGCCGTCCGTCTCCAGGGCGATGCGGCTGCGCAGGTTATTCATCACCAGCACCTGCTGCGTCTCGGCTAGGCCGAGCTCCCAGGGCGCGCCCGCGTGCTTGATGCTCGTCAGCGGCGAGGCGCCGGTACCGCCGTCGTGGCCGCTGATCAGCACCACGTCGGCGTGCGCCTTGGCCACGCCCGCGGCGATCGTGCCCACGCCCACCTCGGCGACGAGCTTGACGCTGATGCGCGCGTGGTGGTTTGCGTTCTTGAGGTCGTGGATCAGCTCCGCCAGGTCTTCGATCGAATAGATATCGTGGTGCGGCGGCGGAGAGATCAGCCCGACGCCCGGCGTCGCGTAGCGCACCTTGGCGATCCACGGGTAGACCTTGCGGCCGGGGAGCTGGCCACCCTCGCCGGGCTTGGCCCCCTGCGCGATCTTGATCTGCAGCTCCCGAGCGTTGACCAGGTAGTAGCTCGTCACGCCGAAGCGGCCCGAGGCCACTTGCTTGATGGCGCTGTTGCGAGAGTCGCCGTTCTCGTCCAGGACGTAGCGCGCTGGGTCTTCGCCGCCTTCGCCGGTGTTGCTCTTGCCGCCGATGCGGTTCATCGCGATCGCCAGCGTTTCGTGCGCTTCCTTGCTGATCGAGCCGTAAGACATCGCGCCGGTCTTGAACCGCTTCACGACCTCGTCCACCGGCTCCACTTCGTCGATCGGCACCGGCGCGCGGCCAGCCTTGAACTCCATCAGTCCGCGCAGCGTAGACAGCCGCTTCGAGTGCTCGTTGATCAGCGCGCTGTACTCCTTGAAGACGTCGTAGCTGTTCGTGCGGCAGGCGAGCTGGAGCTTGTGCACGCTCTGCGGGTTGAACAGATGGTCTTCGCCGTCGGCGCGCCACTGGTACTGGCCGCCCGGGTCGAGCTGCCTGCCGTTCACCGAACGCTCCGGGAACGCGTGGCGGTGCCGCAGCTTCACTTCCTCCGCGATGACATCGATGCCGACGCCGCCGACGCGCGATGAGGTCCACGTGAAGTACTTGTCGACGAACTCCCTGCCCAGACCGATCGCCTCGAAGATCTGAGCGCCGCGATAGCTCTGGATCGTGGAGATGCCCATCTTCGAGATGACTTTGATCACGCCCTTGTTCACAGCCTTGATGTAGTGCTCGACGGCCTCCTGGTGCGATTCGTGCGGAAGCATGCCCTGCCGGATCATGTCGTCCAGCGACTCGAACGCGAGGTAGGGGTTGATCGCCGCGGCGCCGTAGCCGAGCAGCAGCGCGTAGTGGTGCACCTCGCGCGGCTCGCCGGTCTCGATGACGAGGCCAACCTGCGTGCGCGTGCCTTCCTGGATGAGATGGTGGTGCACGCCTGCGATCGCGAGCAGGGCCGGGATCGCGGCGTGGTCGTGATCGACACCGCGGTCGGAGAGGATGATGATGTCGTGCCCGCTCTTGATCGCCGCGCTCGCCTCGGCAAGCAACTCTTCCAGCGCGCGCTCGAGGCCCTTGCCACCGTCGTACACCTTGTACAGCGTCGGCAGCACGATCGACTTGAAGCCGAAGCTGCGCGGTGTGCCATCGAGTTGCCGCAGCTTGGCCAGCTCCTCGTTCTGAAGGATGGGAGACTTCAGGTGGATCTGGTGCGCGGACTCCGGCGCCGGTAACAGCAAGTTCCGTTCCGGCCCGATCGTCGTATCGACGGACATGATCAGCTCCTCGCGGATCGCGTCGACAGGCGGGTTCGTCACCTGCGCGAAGAGCTGCTGGAAGTAGTTGTAGAGTAGCTGCGGCCGGTCCGA
>JBGQHA010000423.1:0-2464 GCA_041497735.1 Dehalococcoidia bacterium
CAGCTGCTGTACAACAGCCGCTTCGACCTGGAGCCGGCCGCACCGAAGCTCGGCGACGGCGACATCGACGCGAAGGACCTGCAGGCAGTGTTCGGGCGCCACGGCAGCACGTGTGGTGCACCGCACCCGGCGCAGCCGCCGGTGGACCCGAAGAGCTAGCCGCTCGACGCAGTAGAGAGCACGCGAGAAGGCCGACCATTGTGGTCGGCCTTCTCTATTCGGCTTCGGTACAAGCTATCGGGTCATAGTGCTGGCGGATCGGTTAGCGTGCCAATCGCCAGATCAGGCGCTCATCTTGCAATACGTGGCGGGGTTGGTGGCTCACCTCTAACGACGAGCGGTATGATCTACGGACGAATCTCGCACGACTCTCTCCGGTAGGAGGCGCTGACATGGCCAACGTGCTCTGTGTGCTCTATGACGATCCGGTCGACGGTTACCCGACGTCCTACGCGCGCGACGAGATCCCGGCCCTCGATCACTACCCGGGCGGTCAGACGCTGCCGTCGCCTCACGCGATTGACTTCAGGCGCGGAGAGCTCTTGGGCAGCGTGTCTGGCGAGCTGGGGTTACGGAAATTCCTGGAGGAGCGCGGCCACACGTTTGTCGTGACGTCCGACAAGGACGGGGCGAAGAGCGCCTTCGAGCGGGAGCTACCGACGGCGGAGATCGTTATTTCGCAGCCTTTCTGGCCCGCCTACCTCACGGCCGAACGGATCGCCAAGGCGCCGAATCTCAAACTCGCGATTACCGCGGGAATAGGTTCCGATCATGTGGATCTGCAGGCGGCGTCCGAGAAGGGGCTCACCGTCGCCGAGGTAACGTATTCGAACAGTATCAGCGTAAGCGAGCACGTCGTCATGATGATCCTCGCGCTGGTGCGCAACTACATTCCTTCCTACCAGGCTGTCGTTCGGGGAGGCTGGAACATCGCCGATTGTGTCGAACGATCGTACGACCTCGAGGGTATGGCCGTCGGCACCGTCGCAGCGGGCCGCATCGGAACGGCGGTGTTGCGGCGGCTCAAGGCGTTCGACGTCAAGCTCCACTACACGGACCGGCACCGCCTGCCCGAGAGCGTTGAGAGTGAGCTTAACGTGACGTTTCACCCTAGCGTTGAGTCGCTGGTCCGCGTCTGCGACGTGGTCACGATCAATGCGCCGCTGCATCCCGAGACCGAGCACATGTTCAACGACGCGCTGATCGCGAAGATGAAGCGCGGCGCCTACCTGGTGAATACGGCTCGTGGCAAGATCTGCGATCGAGATGCCGTTGTCCGCGCGCTCGAAAGCGGGCAGCTTGCGGGGTACGCGGGCGATGTCTGGTTCCCTCAGCCGGCGCCCAAGGACCACCCTTGGCGAACCATGCCTCACCACGGAATGACACCCCACGTCTCAGGTACGTCGCTGTCCGCGCAGGCCCGTTACGCCGCCGGAGTTCGCGAGATCCTGGAATGCTGGTTCGATGGGCGGCCAATTCGCGAAGAGTATCTGATCGTCGATGGCGGTAAGCTCGCCGGAGCGGGCGAGCATTCTTACAGCGCGGGCGACACCACGCGGGGCTCTGAGGAAGCAGAGCGGTTCAAGGAGAGGTGAACGAATACACACACGATGGAGTATTCGGTAAAGAACGACGATCCGTCGGCATTACAAGAAGCTCCCATGCCACAGCTGCCATGAGCATCACGTTTGGGTACTGCACAGAGGCGCCGCTTCAATGGACTGAGCTGATCAGCCTCGCGAAGACTCTGGAAGCCGAGTCGATCATTCTGGGTTCCCGACGCGCTCGTCGCGAATGGACCTCCAGACGAACCGCGACTCGATGCCTGGACCGCCCTCTCCGCCATCGCACAGGCGACATCGCGGCTGCGTCTCGGCGTGCTTGTCTCCGGTAACGCTTTTCGTCACCCTGCCGTCCTTGCAAAGATCGTGACGACGCTCGACCATGTATCGGGCGGGCGCATCACGTTGGGCATTGGGGCAGGTTGGCCGGGCGACCAACGCCGCTACGGCATCGACTTCTGGACACGCCCGGAGCGGCTGGCACGGTTCGAAGAAGCCGTGCAGGTGATCAAGCTACTATGGACGCAGCCGCGGCCCAGGTTTCAGGGCGCGTACTACACGTTGGACGGTCCACCATACAGTCCGGGCAACGTGCAACAACCACATCCGCCCATTCTGATCGGCGGGGGCAGCGAAACGATGCTGCGTGCGATCGCGAAGTACGCAGATGTCGCGAGCCCTATGATCGACATCGCAGAAGCTATCGCGAAGGTCGCTGCCTATTGCCGGGAGCTCGGGCGCAACCCGGGAGAGATCCGCTGGGCGGCGGAAACCTGTTCTTGCATGACGACCCAGACGTGCAGCGGCGGGCGATGGAGTTCGCGCTGCAGGAGTATGGCGGCACCGAAGAAAGCATCCGCAATGGTCTCTTCGGCTCTGCGGCAGACGTCCGCGCTGGCGTC
>JBGQHA010000424.1:0-2459 GCA_041497735.1 Dehalococcoidia bacterium
AGCCGTGCAAACACATGGCGGCGCTGGTCAACGAGGAGATGAAGGACAAGATCAGGCTCGGCCTCATGCACCGCGGCGGCCTGCGCGCCGACATCCTCAACGACGGCACGATCCGCGTCGGCGACGCGATCGAGGGCTGACGTCGGCAGCCGAGCTGCATGAACAAGGTCTATTTCGGCGATAACCTTGAGGTGATGCGAGCGCTACCGTCGGGCTCGATCGCGCTCGTCTACGCCGATCCGCCGTTCAACACCGGCAAAGTGCAGCGCCGCATATCGCTGCGTACGGTCCGCAGCGATGACGGTGATCGTACCGGTTTTGGCGGCCGGCGCTATGCCACGGAGCGTGTTGCGTCGATCGGCTACCGCGATCTGCACGACGACTACCTCGGCTTCCTCGACCCGCGCCTGCGCGAAATGCACCGCCTGCTCGCGGCGAACGGGACGCTGTACTTCCACATCGACTACCGCGAGGTGCACTACTGCCGCCTGCTGCTCGACGAGATCTTCGGGCGCGAGTGCTTCCTCAACGAGATCATTTGGGCGTACGACTACGGTGGCCGGCCGCGCAACCGCTGGCCGGCGAAGCACGACAACATCCTCGTGTACGTGAAAGACCCCGAGAACTACGTCTTCAACTACGACGAGATCGAGCGCATACCGTACATGGCGCCGGGGCTCGTCGGGCCGGAGAAGGCGGCGCGCGGCAAGCTGCCGACCGACGTCTGGTGGCAGACAATCGTCGGCACGAACAGTAGGGAGAAGACGGGCTACCCGACGCAGAAGCCACTCGCGATCCTGAAGCGCATCGTCGAGGCGTCGTCGCCATCGGACGGCGTCGTGCTCGATCCATTCGCCGGCAGCGGCACGGCGGGCGAGGCGGCACAAGCGCTCGGCCGGCGCTTCATCATGATCGATAGCTCGGCGGACGCCGTCGCGGTGATGGCGCGCCGGTTCGCATCGATGCCGGACGTGGAGTTCGTCGAGCAAACGAAGAGCCAGGCGGCGCATGGCTGAGTTTCGCACCGTCGCCAAGGCGTCCGAGATGGCGCCCGGCTCGCTCAAGCAGATCGAGCTGGAGGACGGCGCGCAGGTCTGCCTCGCCAACGTCGGCGGTACGTTCTACGCGATCAACGGCGAGTGCAGCCACATGGGCGGCCCGCTGGGCGAGGGCGAGTTGGACGGCACGACCGTCACCTGCCCCTGGCACAGCGCGGAGTACGACGTGACGACGGGCAAGATGCTCAGCCCTCCAGCGGAGGGCGATCAAGCCACGTACGAGGTGCGCGTCGAAGGCGACGCGGTGCAGGTGGCGGTCGAATGACTGTCCTGCGGGATGAATCCCGCAGCGTCCAGGCCGCTCGAACGAGAAGCCGCGGGTTTTATAACCCGCGGACTGCCATGTCGCGCCTGCTTGACCTCATATCGCCCTTGCCGTACACTACCGCCGACAACTGAATACGGCTTACACTCATCCAGAGTGGTGGAGGGAACGGCCCGAAGAAGCCCGGCAACCAGGCCCGCCCTAAACGGACCAGGTGCCAACTCCGACCCCCGCCGAAGGCGGGGGACAGATGAGAGTAGAGTGCGGTTTCGCGCGACTTCTCAACACCACGGGAAGTCGTTTTTTATGGCGAACACGACAGAACACACATGCTAAGTCCGATCGAATGGTCAGACGGCCGGCTGCGCCTGCTGGACCAAACCCGGCTGCCGGAAGCCGAGGTTTGGCTCGACATAACCACGGTCGACCAGATCGCCGAGGCGATCCGCACCCTTCGCGTGCGCGGGGCGCCGCTGATCGGCATCGCCGCGGCGTACGGCCTCGCGCTCGCCGCGGGGGGCAGCACGGCCGAGTCGCCCCGCCAGCTTCTCATCGAGCTGCGCCGGGCGGCTGACGAGCTGTCCGCGACGCGTCCCACGGCAGTGAACATTTCGTGGGCGCTGAGGCGGGTACTGGAGGTAGCGCAGGGTGCGCCGGACGTGGAATCGATGCGCTCTGCGGTGCTCGATGAGGCGCGGCGCATCCACGAGGAGCAGATCGAGGCGGACCGGAGGCTCGGCCGAGCGGGCGCGGAGCTGCTGCCCGATCCCGCCGTCGTGCTCACGCACTGCAACACCGGCGCGCTCGCGACGGGCGGCTCCGGCACGGCGCTTGGCGTGATCCGCGCCGCTGTCGAGCAGCGGAAGCGCGTGCGCGTCATCGCGACGGAGACGAGGCCTCTGCTGCAGGGCGCGCGCCTCACGGCCTGGGAGCTGGCGCGCGATGGTATCGATTGCACACTGATCGTCGATAGCGCTGCTGGCGCGATCATGCGCCGCGGAGACATCGATGCCGTGATCGTCGGCGCCGACCGCATCGCGGCGAACGGCGACACGGCGAACAAGATTGGTACATATCCGCTGGCGCTGCTCGCCCGCGAGCACGGGGTGCCGTTCTACGTCGCGGCGCCGGCGAGC
>JBGQHA010000425.1:0-2452 GCA_041497735.1 Dehalococcoidia bacterium
ACGGCCGATGTCGGCGGCGATCATGACGGGCCGGCGCCGGAGCCGGTCGACCCAGACGCCCGCGGCAACGCCGAAGAGGAGGCCGGGCACGTGGTTCGAGGCGGCGAGCAGCGCGACCTGGATCGGCGAGGCGTGGAGCGTGAGGATGGCGGTGAAGGGGATGGCGGTGCCGGTGATCAGCGAACCGAACACCGAGATCGTCTGTCCGGTCCAGAGCTTGACGAAGTCAGGATGACGCCAGAGCCCATCGAAGCGAAGACGCATCGGGAGAGTATAGCGAAGGGTGTGACGAGCGCCCGCTAGCGAAGGCCCGCAGCTTGGCTGAAGCGCCGGATCGCGTCGATGTGGGCCTGCGGCGAGAGCTGCACACCCATCGTGTTGAAGCTGACGTGGCTGGCGCCCATGTCGCGCCAGCCTTCCAGCGCGGCACCCCATTGATCCTCCGGCGTGTTGAACACGCTGATCCGTCCCTCGATGCCGACGTCCTCGACCTTGCGGCCGGCGGCGGCGATGTACTGCCGGAGGCGCTCGATCGTTGCGCTGGAGTCCGGGCCGGGGCGGAACTGCGGGAACCAGCCGTCGGCGATGCGCGCGACGCGCTTGAGCACCGGCTCCGTCATGCCGCCCATCCAGAGCGGGATCGGGCGCTGCACGGGGAGCGGGTTGATGCCGGCCTGGCGCACGTGGTGATACTTCCCTTCGAAGTTCACGACCTCCTTCGTCCAGAGCTCGCGCAGCAACGCGATCTGCTCCTCGACGCGGCGGCCGCGGTTATGGAAGTTCTCGCCGAGCACTTCGTACTCGACCGGATTCCAGCCGATGCCGACGCCGAGCCGCAGCCGGCCGCGGCTGAGCACGTCGACGGCGGCGGCCTGCTTCGCGACGAGCGCGGTCTGCCGCTGCGGCAGGATCAGGATGCCGGTGACGAGCTCGACGGTATTGGTTGCAGCGGCGAGATAGCCGAACAACACCATCGGCTCGTGGAAGGGCGTCTGATAGTTGTAGGGGGGCTTGAAGCCGAGCTTCTCGAATCGATCGGGATGGCCGCCGAGGACGTGATCGAAGACGAGGACGTGGTTGTAGCCCAGCTCTTCCGCCGCCTGTGCGTAGTCGCGGATGACCGCGGGATCGTTGCCGATCTCTGTCTGCGGAAACGTAACACCCATCTTCATGTCAGGCTCCGATCTACTGCTGCTCCGGCCGCGTCAGGGGAAACGCTACCACGTTGCGGATCGACGGGCTGTTGGTGAGGAACATGAGGAAGCGCTCGATGCCGACGCCGAAGCCCGCGGTGGGCGGCATGCCGTACTCGAGCGCTTCGAGGAACTCCTCGTCCAGCATCTGCGCCTCGCGGTCACCCGCCTCGCGCAGGCGCTGCTGCTCCTCGAAGCGAGCGCGCTGGTCGAGCGGGTCATTCAGCTCCGCGAAGCCGTTACCGACCTCGGAGCCGGCCATCAGCACCTGGAGCCGCTGCACGCGCGCCGGATCGCTCGGGTCGCGCTTGGCGAGCGGCGAGACGTCCACGGGGTGGTTCACCAAGAACTGCGGGCGGACGAGCATCGGGCGGATCGCGCGCTTGTAGATCAGATCGATGAGCCGGCCGCGGCCGAGGCTGGGCTTCGCGTCGTCGCCGGCGTGCTGACGCGCGATGGGAAGCAGCGACTCCGCCGTCGGGTACTGGTGCAGATCGATGCCGAGCTTCCTGAACAGCTCCAGGTAGTCGGCCTCGGGCCAGGGCGGCGTGAAGTCGAGCTCGTCGTCGCCGTAGCGCAGCTTGAGCGTGCCGAACGTCTCGCTGATCGCTGTCGTGTAGAGCTGCTCGACGAAGCGCTTGAGCTGCTCGAGGTCCGCGTACGCCCAATAGAGCTCCAGCAGGTCGAACTCCTGCAGGTACTCACGCCCGAGGCCCTCGTTCCGGAAGACGCGGCCGATCTCGTAGATCTTCTCGAAGCCGCCGACGATGAGCCGCTTGTGCGCCAGCTCCAGCGAGATGCGCAGGTAGAAGTCGTGGTCGAGCGCGTTGTGGTGCGTGACGAACGGCTCGGCCTCGGCGCCGCCGGGGACCGCCTCCAACACCGGCGTCGAGACCTCGATGAAGCCCTCGCGCTCGAGGAAGACGCGCATGTTGTGCACGAACCGCGATCGCTTGGCGAAGAGCGCCATCGATTCCGGCTCGGCGATGAACGCGAGATGGCGCTTGCGCACGCGCAGCTCGGGATCGGTGAGGCCGTGCCACTTCTCGGGCAGCGGCCGGAGCGACTTGCTGAGCACGACAAGATCGCGCACCTCGACGGTGAGCTCGCTGGTCTTGGTGGTGAAGAGCGGCCCTTCGACGCCGATGAAGTCGCCGATGTCGAGGAGCTTGGTCAGCTCGTAGTGCTCGCCGCCGAGCACGTCGCGCCGGAGCTGCACCTGGACCTGGCCGCTGGAGTCGCGCAGGTTGCCGAACGTC
>JBGQHA010000426.1:0-2420 GCA_041497735.1 Dehalococcoidia bacterium
TCTCCTGCAGCGCGCGGGCGTCACGGCCGCGCCCGTCCTCGACGGCAAGGAAGTCTACTTCGATCCGCAATTCCGCGCGCGCGGCCAGTTCGACATCGTCGAACAGGAGCACATGGGCAAGCGCCCCGTCGGCCGGCACCTGGCCGCGCACTTCTTCGACACTTCGACTCCGCTCAGTGCAAGCTTCTCCGCCGATGCCGCCGGCCCCGCGCCGACGTTCGGGCAGCACAACCACGAGGTGCTGTCGGGCCTCCTGGGCATGTCGGACGCGGAGATCGCCGAGCTGGAAGAGCAAAAGGTCATCGCCACCCGGCCGAACATCCCCTTCCCGCCGCAGCTCATCACCGCCGCCCTCAAGCTCCCCTACGACAAGTACCTCGAGCTCGGCATTCTCCAAGCGATCGATGCCGACTACAAACAGCAGTTGGGGTTGGAGTAGGCAACTCCCGCCGGGGAGTGCAGAGGGCCGCCGCCCCTCTGCCGGGGGTTTGGGGGTGTTCCCCCAAAATTTTCAACAGCTTCCCTGGGCGGGCGGGTGGGATAGAATGCCATCCGAATTATGGACCTCTCCCTCACCGATAAGGCCGCCATCATCACCGGCGGATCGCGCGGGATCGGCCGAGCGATTGCGCTCGCGCTGGCGGACGAGGGCTGTCGCGTCGCGATCTGCGCGCGCGGCGAGGACGCCCTGCGCACCACCGAAGCGGAGCTCCGCGCGCGCGGCGTCGATGCGCTCGCCGTTATCGCGGACGTCACGCGCGCGGACGACATCGATCGCCTCGTTGCCGAGACCGTAGCGCGCTTCGGCCGCCTCGACATCCTCGTGAACAACGCGGGCGGCCGCAGCAGCGAGGACAAGGACGAGGTCTGGGACCTGATCTACCAGTCGAACGTGATGGCCGCCGTCCGCGCGACGCGTGTCGCGGTGCCCCACCTGCGCGCGGCAGGCGCCGGCAGCATCGTGCACATCGCGTCGATCTACGGACGCGAGTCGGGCGGCCCGCCCGCCTACAACGCGATGAAGTCCGCCATGATCGCCCACGCCAAGGCGATGGCGCTCGCGCTCGCGCCGGAGATCCGCGTGAACGCAGTCGCGCCGGGCTCGGTCGCCTTCCCCGGCGGCTCGTGGGGCCGCCGGCTGGAGGAAGACCCCGAAGGCATGCGCAAGTTCATAGAGGCGAACATCCCCATGGGCCGCTTCGGCACGCCGGAGGAGATCGCGAACGTGGTCGCGTTCCTCTGCTCCCCGCGCGCGAGCTGGGTCACCGGCGCCTGCCTCAACGTCGACGGCGGGCAATCGAGATCGAATATCTAAGACCTCACCCCCGGCCCCTCTCTCCAGGGGAGAGGGGTGACCCGCCCGAAGCGGGTCGGGGTGAGGGCCGTCTGCTACCATCCCTTCGATGCGAAACCACTACCTCGCGACTCTCCTCCTCGACTGGCTCAGCCAGCGCTACGAAACGAGCTTCGCGCTCTCAGACGCGGACGGGCTGATCGCCACAGACGGCGCCCGACGTCTCGCCGTCTCGATCGCGCCGTTGTGGGAAGACGACGCGTCGTGGGACGAGCGTCTGCGCGCAGCCGAACAACACCTCGCCGCACTCGATCTCCCGGGCGCGTGTCTGCTCTGGGTGCCGCCGCGCGCGACCGTGCCCATCGATGAGCCGGACGCCTCGTACTTCGCCCAGCGCGTCCGCACCGCGGCGGAGCAGCTCGCGCCCGGCGCGAGCGTCGAAGTGAAGTTCCCCGTCACGATCAAGCTCGCCAAGCTGCGCGAGGAGGGCGGCTACGCGTCGGTCACCGGCGGCCTCAGCCGCTGGTGGACGCGCGTCACCGAGAACGTGCAAGGCACCTTCGCCGTCGACAGCACGACGCTGCACCGCCTCACCAGCGACGGCATGGCCCGTGAAGAGCTCTGGCCGATGATCGGCCGCCTCTCGAACGGCATCGATGTCGGTCAGTCCGCCGAGTTCGAGATCGATGAGGCGTGGACGCTCCAGCGTCTGCCCGAAAACGCGCATCCGGGCGTCGCACTCGTCGGCGCGCCGCCGAGCGTCCTTCCGGACGACGGCATCCTCGTCCGCCGCATGGCGCGCAAGCGGCTCGCCACCGCGAACGAAGCGCTCGCCTCGCTCGATGTCGATCTGCGCGCCGTCGCCTTCATCGGCGCGTACGAGTACGCGGAGGTCGAGACCGCCAGCGGCACGGTCAAGGCGATCGACCCGTCGCTCTACAGCCGCCTGCAGGTCGTATCGCTGCTGGTGGACGGCGAAGCCAAACCCATCTTCGCCCCGGCGACACTCTGACCGCCAAAGTCGTCGCGGCCTGCGCGAGGGGCCAGATTCCTCGCTACGCTCGGAATGACAAGTGGAGCTCCCCGACCTTGGCCCGTGGCCCTTGGCCCTCGTACCATGGCCTCA
>JBGQHA010000427.1:0-2405 GCA_041497735.1 Dehalococcoidia bacterium
AGTGCCGCGCTCCGGCGACTCCCGACGGCGTGAGGGCGAGGAGGACTCCGGCTGGGTGCTCATCGACTACGGCGATGTCATCGTGCACCTCTTCTCGCCGGAAGAGCGCGCGCACTACGCGCTCGAGGAGCTCTGGAGCGGAGCGACGCCGGTCGTGCGCATCCAGTAGGGTTGGCACCTTCGCCCTCGCCACCGAGCAGGTGGGGCTTGCTTGCGGGTCGTGTCGTGCGGCGGCGGACTCGTACCGTCCTTCCCGTAGGAAGGACGGTGGCCCTCTCAGGGAGGGCGTGTCGAGCCTTCGGCTCGACCACGAGTCCGCCGCCGCACTAGCGCTCCGATGTCTTGCCAAACACCTCTGCCCAGCCGCGCGCGTTGCGCAGGCGCGTTCCCGAGAACTCCAGCGTCGATGCGATGATGCGCTTCCACAGCTCGAGGAGCTGGGGCGTCACACGCAGCTCACAGCCGGCCGACACGATCGCGTTGAGGAGGTCGCCGACTGGCTCGACCGAGAGCGGCACGAATGTCTAGCCGAAGACCCAGCCGTCCGTGTCGCGATCCCAGCCCACGATCTGGCTGTCTGCGAAGAAGAGCGCGATCTCGCGCTTGGCCGACTCTGGCGAGTCGGAGCCGTGGATGAGGTTGTACTGGATGTAGAGCGCCAGGTCGCCCCGGATGGTGCCCGGATCGGCCTTCTGCGGATCGGTTGCGCCCATGAGCTGCCGGGCTGTCGCGACGGCGTTCGGCCCTTCGAACACGCCGGCGACGATCGGGCTCGACGTGATGAAGCCGACGAGGCTTTCGAGGAAGGGCTTTCCTTCGTGCTCGACGTAGTGACGACGCGCGAGCGCGTCATCGACCTGCAGGAGCCGCAGGCCGACGATCTTCAGCCCGCGCCGTTCCAGCCGCGAGAGGATCTCGCCGGCGAGGCCGCGCTGCATCGCGTCAGGTTTGATCAGGATGAGCGTGCGTTCCAGGGACGACACCTCCTATGGCTCCTTCTTAGACCCCCGGCTTTGCTTCCGCCGGTGCTGTGGCAGCCGGTGCTGTAGCAGCCGGTGCTGTGGCAGCCTTGCCATCTCCGCCTCCCGTGGCCGCCGGTTGGGTTGTGGACGCAGCGAGTGTGGCAGCTGTCGGTTCGGCCACTCGCTCAATGATATCTACCGCTTCCTTCATCGCTTTCCAGATCTGCGTCCCATCCTTGTCTGTCGTAGCAATGCAGCGTATCTTTTCTGAATAAGCGTGCATGACGAGCCGGATCTGCGCGTTGTCACTGTTGGCCTGCCGAACCGACTCCCTGGACGCTGCGAGCGTAGTGCCGATGGCTGAGAATAGGCCGACACCTCCAAATACACCAGTGACGGCGGCACTCTTGCCAACCCATGCCGCGACGAACGCCGCGATCACGACCCCTACGCTGACTAGGAATGCGGCGACACTCGACCAAAATATCATCTGAAATGTCCACTGAGGGTTGTCCATGGCTGCTTTGAAGAACGTCTTCTGTGCCGCCTGTGCTTCTCGCAGGGGTGCGACTTGTTCGTCTAGCGCTGCTGCAAGGCTCGCTCGCTTCGCCTGGATCTCCTGCGACACTCGCAGTCCCAAAAAGTTTTCGCTACGCACCGCACGCCTGAGTACTCGCTGGGGATGTTGAATGTATTCGGCCGCAATCGTCTTGCTCTGGGCAATCGTCCTAGCCTGCTGAGTGATTTCGTCGGGAACCGCCATGGTGGTGCCTCCTGTTGACCTGCCGCAGCCCGCGGGATCCGCCGGTGGTGGACACGTTCCGGCCTGGCTAACCGATGCGTTCTCGATTCAGACTGTTAGTCTGGCCTATCCTTGCTCTTCGGCGCAATGATGGTTTGGCTAGCGATGCTCCCCCTCTCCTGCGGCCCGATGGCGGGCTCCCGTAAGTATAGAGGCTCGAGCGACTTGGGATCATCCGTCCGGCCCGCTTGCAGCCGCTGCCAGCCCAGCTCCGCCAGCAACGCTGCGCGGCGGATCGCGGCGGCGCCGCGCACGACGCGATGGCCGCGCTGCATGAGCTCCGCCGCGAGCGCGTCGTCGATCTCACCCGTCACGAGCGCGCCGGCGGGCAGCGCGGCAGCGAGCGCATCGGGTGGACAGAGGCGCGGCGGCGTGAGCTCGCGCCAGTCGGGATCGACGTGGTACGCAGCCCAGGCGAGATCGCTCCGTCCGGCACGGTGCACCGCGACGACCGGCGCGCCCGTCGAAGCAAAGGTATAGGCCTCGATCTCGAGCCGGCCCACCCCGACGATCGGTAGCGCGAGCGCGAATGCGAGGCCCTTCGCGGTGCTCATGCCGGAACGGACTCCGGCGTAGCTGCCAGGCCCGATGGAGACGAAGATCGCGGTCAGCTCTTCCTTCGATAGGCCGTGTCGCGCCAG
>JBGQHA010000428.1:0-2404 GCA_041497735.1 Dehalococcoidia bacterium
ATGCAGTTGTCGAGAAACCACTGGCGCTCGTCCGCACTAAGGTAGTCGCTCCCGCGTATGGCGTTGCAGTCTCGCCGATTGGTCACGCGGGGCTCCGCCGGGGTTGTCGGCACCGCCGTCGCGGTCGGCGGCACCGGCGTGTTCGTCGCTGGCGGTGATGGAGTGTTGGTCGGGCTTACCGTCTTTCTCGGACTTACCGTCTCTGCCGGTTCTGATGTCTTGACCTTCGTAGAGGTGGCTTCGGGTGGTGGCGGTGGTGGTGGTGGGCTCTTGTGGCAGGTGCTCGCTAGGGAAGAGATGATCACCACCAAGACGACAAGTCCACCGGCCGGGATGGTCGCCGCCTTACGCAGCTTGCCACGCCACAAGAACTTCTTCAACTGACCTTTCCGCGGTGATCATCGGCTCTGTGCGACTGCCGCTATAGGCCGGGGGCGTTCCACCACACCGCAAAAGACCCGAACATTCGTCCCGAGAACGGGTTCTCTAACCGGCCGATTGGGCAGGAGGCAGGCCAGCGCGAACAGGCGCAAGAATTTCAGGAGCGAGCATTCAAGGCCAAGTCGTACGACGAGGTGCTCGCGATGCTCGATGACTACGTGGAGGTCTGCTGAGCACCGATTATAGGAGAGAGGACGCGACACCATGAAGCTCATCCAATGGATCCTGCTCGCTCCGTTCAAGCTGATTGCTTGGTGGTGGCGACAAAACTTCCTGTTGCGATTTCTACAGGGAGCCGTGGCTCAGAAAGCAACGGTCGAGACAGGCGTCATGGTCCGCGAGTATCAATCCGCCAAGCAATACAAGATCAGCGCTAGACGACAGGCGCGTAAGGGTTGGCGCGTCACGACCGCTACGGTAGAACGACGCACGGGCGTGCTGTTTCCTCTCGGCGGGTCGTCACGCTACGTCGTGACCTACGAGAAGGTTCGGGAGGACGCGGCGTAGAAGCAAGCGGCGACCGCGACAGGACTCAAGCGACCGGGCCTGGGGATCGTGACGATCCTGCGACTCGTTGCGCTGGGCCGTCTGCGCATCGGCGCCTAAGCAAGCTCGCGATTAGCCCTGTCCGCTACTCCGCCACGTCACCATTCGTTCATCCGTTCCGCTATCCGCTGACAGCCCCTACCGTTTCTGCCGCCCTCTCGCAACGGGGCGCTTCGCCGGCGACTTCTTCGCTGCTTTCGCGCCGTTTTTCGACGGCTTCGCGGCGTCGCTCGATGGCCGCGCTTCCACTTTCTCCAGGCGGTCCTTGATCGACTTCTGCTCCTCGCGCAGCTTATCGAGCTCGCCGCGCAGCTTCTTGACCTCTTCGCCCTTGTCGCGGCCCTCGCGCAGCCGTGCCGCCACCTCCCGGCAGCGCCGGATCACGCGGCCGTCCAGCTCGCGCGCGGCGAGACGCTCCAGCGCGCCGATCGCGCGCTCCTCACCGAGCTCCTGCAGCGCCGCGACGGCAGCCAGCCGCACGCGCAGGTCGGCGTCGTCCAGCAGCGCGATCAGGCGATCGAGCGCGCCCTCCTTGTTGTCCGCCAGCTTGCCGAGCCGTCCGATGCACGTCGTCGCGCCGGCGCGCGCCTGCATCGGCTTGCCGTACGCGGACCACTCGATGGCGATCGGCAGCGCGCGCTGGTCGCGCAGCTCCGCGAAGCCCTCGAACGCGCGCATGGCGATGACGTTGTTGTGCGACGGCTTTCCGAGCGCGCGCTCCAGCGCGGCGAACGCCCGACTCGAGCGCGTCTTCCCGATCGACGCCGCCGCTTCCGCCTCCGCGTAGTACGAGGCGTCGCCTTTGCGAAGCAGGTCGTCGAGCGACTTGGCCGCGGGCGCGCCGCGATTCGCCGGCGCCTCATCGCGGAACTCGCCCAGCGCTGCGATGACGCCGCGCCGCGCGCGCGACGGCTCGACCTTCACGCACTCCGCCAGCGCCTCGAGCGCGCCCTCGCTGCCCAGCGTCCCCAGCGCGCGCGCCGCCTCCGCCTGCACGCCCCAGAACGTGTCGTTCTGCACGGCGTCTTTCAGCGCCGCGACAGCTTCCTTCGTGCCGAGCTTCGCCAGGTCCTTCGCCGCGTCGATCCGGCCGAGGACGTCATCGTCGTGCTTGAGCTGGTAGGTGAGCTGCTCGGCGCTGCGCTTGAACTCGACGGTCTTCAGCAGCCAGCCGCCCGGATCGAAGCGCACCATCTTCGGCTTCTCCGGAAGCGGGAAGTAGAACGCCTGCTCCCGCTCCGAGAGGTGTACGCGGAACGACTGGTTGCCGCCCTCCCACGCGAAGTCGACGTCGACCGGCATGCGGAAGACCTCCGCCGTCTGGTGCTCGGTCGATTGCGTCTGCTTCACGGTGAGCTTGGCCTGCTTCGCCGCGTCGTCCCACTCGAACGCGAGGTTGAATTGCGGATGGCCCGCG
>JBGQHA010000429.1:0-2404 GCA_041497735.1 Dehalococcoidia bacterium
CAGCAGCCGGACGCGGCGCGCGGCGCCCTCTTCGACGGCTATCCGCGCACGCTCGAGCAGGCGCAGGCGCTCGATGCGGCGCTCGCCCGCCTGGGGCGAGAGGCCGATCTTGCTCTGCACATAACGGCCTCGGACGAGGAGATTGTCCGGCGCCTGAGCGGTCGCTGGCTCTGCCGCAACTGCGGCGAGATCTACCACCAGCAGACGCGCCCACCTAAGCAAGCCGGCATCTGTGATGCCTGCGGCAGCGCCCTCTACCAGCGCGAGGACGACAAGCCCGAGGTTGCCCGCCAGCGGCTCGAGAAGCAGCGGCCGCCCGCGGAGCTTCTCGCCTACTACCGCGACCAGGGCAAGCTCGTCGATATCGACGGCGGGCAGCCCGTCGATGCCGTCACGCGCGACCTGCTGGCCGCCATCGAGCGGCTGCCGGCCCAGCGCAGCCAGAGCGAGCCTTCGGGCAGCCGGAGGCCCTAGCCAGATGCCGATTATCATCAAGTCGGACGAGGAGATCGCCCTGATGCGGGAGGCCGGCCGCGTTACGGGCGAGGTGCTCGACATCCTGGCGGACGCGGTCAAGCCTGGCATTACCACGCAGGATCTTGATACAATTGTGCAGCACGAATACAAGCGCCGGAACGTGGTGCCCACGTTTTTGGGCTACCTCGGTTATCCGGCGTATGTTTGCGTGTCCGTCAATGACGAGATCGTCCATGGCATCCCAGGCCGGCGCGTGTTGCAAGATGGCGACGTGGTGAGCATCGACCTGGGAGCGACGGTCAGCGGCTTCGTGGGAGACTCAGCGTTGACGGTAGGTGTTGGCAAGGTCAATCCCGAGGCTCAGCGGCTCATCGACGTCACGTACGAAACGCTGTGGAAGGGCATCCAGGCGGCACGGCCGGGAGCGCGGCTGGGTGAGATCTCAAACGCGATACAGTCGCACGCCGAGGCGTACGGGTATTCGCTGGTGCGCGAGTACGTCGGACACGGCGTGGGACGGCAGATGCACGAAGACCCGCAGGTGCCGAACTACGGCCCTGCGGAGCGTGGGCCCCTCCTCCGCAAGGGGATGGTGCTGGCGCTGGAACCGATGGTGAACGTGGGTGACTGGCGCACGAAAAAGCACGACGACGGCTGGACTGTGAGCACGCTGGACGGCAGCCTATCGGCGCACTTCGAGCACACGATCGCCATCACGGACGGCGAGGCCGAGGTGCTCACGCTCCGTCCGAGCGAGCGAACGAACCGCGCGCTCGCCGTGATGTCGCAACGAAGTTAGTAAGCGAGGAGTATGGCGAAAAAGGACGCGATCGAAGTCGAAGGGGTGGTGAAGCTTCCCCTGCCCAACGCAATGTTCCGGGTGAACTTGGCGAACGGGCACGAGGTGCTGGCCCACATCTCCGGCAAGATGCGTCTGCACTACATCAAGATCGTCCCCGGTGACCGCGTGCTCGTCGAGCTTTCGCCGTACGACCTGTCGCGTGGCCGGATAACGTATCGATTCAGGTAGCCACGCATGAAGGTACAAGCATCCGTCAAGCGCCGCTGTGAGAAATGCCAGATCATCCGCAGGCACGGTGTCGTGCGTGTGATCTGCGAGAACCCGAAGCACAAGCAGCGCCAGGGATAGGAGGACGCAGATGGCCCGCATCGCCGGAGTCGACGTACCCCGCGACAAACGCATCGACGTGTCGCTGCGCTACATCTACGGTATCGGTCCTAGCCTGGCGACCAAGATCTGCGGCCAGGCGCAGGTGAGTGGCGCCACGAAGACGCGTGACCTCACGGACGAAGACGTTAGCCGCATCCGCGAGGTGATCGACAAGAGCTGCATGGTGGAGGGTGACCTTCGCCGTGAGGTGCGCCAGAACATCCAGCGCCTCATCGAGATCAATTGCTACCGCGGCATCCGGCACCGCCGGGGGCTGCCGGTGCGCGGCCAGCGCACGCGCACCAACGCCCGCGCCCGCAAGGGCCCGCGCAAGACGGTGGCCGGCAAGCGTAAGGCTCTCGCGAAGAAGTAAGGAGCTGCATGGCAGAGCGCAAAGCACGTCCGCGTCGCAAGGAGAAGAAGTCCGTCCCGCGAGGGAAGGCCTACATTCAGTCGACGTTCAACAACACGATCGTCACCCTCACCGACCCGAACGGCAACGTCATCTCGACGGGCAGCGCAGGCACAGTCGGTTTCAAGGGATCGAGGAAGTCGACGCCGTTCGCCGCCGGCCAGGCGGCCGAGCGCGTTGCGAGAAAAGCGATCGAGAACGGCATGCGCCAGGTTGAGGTGATGGTGAAGGGGCCCGGCTCCGGCCGCGAGGCGGCCATCCGCTCGCTCGAATCCGCCGGCCTCGCCATTCTGAGCATCCGTGACGTCACGCCGATGCCGCACAACGGCTGCCGGGCACGCAAG
>JBGQHA010000430.1:0-2404 GCA_041497735.1 Dehalococcoidia bacterium
CCCGGGCCCTCGAACGCCGGCATCTCCACATATGTAAGGCCGATCTCCCACGGCGTATGGGAGTCGGTGGCAGCGCTCGCAAGCTTGCCGTGGCGTTCAGCCAGCTGCCGTGACTTCTCGTTGTCCCCTGCGAAGACCGTGCGTGAGTTGAACACCTCAATGATGTCCACGTCCTGCATGATGCGCAGCGCTGCCTCGGGCCGCAGCGGCGAGCGGCGCAGGCGGTCGAACGGGTGCGGAATGAGCACCAGGCCGCCCTGCTCGCGGATCGCACGCACCGTGTCCTCCGGTGTTAGGCCCTTCCGGATTGTCTCCTGCAGAAAGAGCCCGATGATCTCCCCTTCCGAGGACTTGATCTCCTCCGACACGATGACGCGGAACGCCGCGCTTTCGCGCAAGGCGAGGGCGCCGTCGATATTGTTGTGGTCGCTCACCGCGACGCAATCGATGCCGGCCTGGTGGTATCGCCTGGCAAACGTCGAGACGGAGGTGAGCGCGTCGCGCGAGAAGTGCGTGTGGGCGTGGAGGTCGGCCTTCATGACACTTGTGCAACGCGAGAAACGCTCGTGACGAACTGTCCCAGCACCTGCCGGGTCGCTTTGGGTTGTTCAACCCACGGTGAATGGCCCGCCTCTGGGATGATCGCCAGACGCGCGTTCGCCAGTGAGGCGGCCAGCCGTTCGGCGAGACGCTGGGGGCGCGGGTCGAGTGCCCCGTGGACGACCAAGGCAGGCACGTCGATGCGGCAAGCCGCTTCGACGAAGGCGTCGTCGGCGAGTAGACGTGACCAGTCCGCATTGAGCGCGCTGTTGACGTCGTAACTGGGAGGGTATTCTCGGATGAACCGCCGGGCGTAGTCGTGGGCCAGCGAGCGGTCAGCGAAGTCGGACTGCCACGTGAGCAGGCAGTACTCCCGGTTCTCTTCCGGCGAGTGTTCCCGGCCGCTTTTGAGGATCTCCCGAAGTTCAGCGCGACGGGCGCTTTGCTCGAGCGTCCGGCGATCGTTGGAGATCGCGTGATACTCGGCGTGCCAGTCGTCGATGAGGCCGGTGCCGTCGATGTGCACGATGGCGCTAACACGATCCGGATGAGCGACAGCGTATGCGAGGCCGAGTGACGCACCCCACGAGTGGCCGGCGACGATCCAGCGGTCGAACCCCCAATGCGTTCGTAGCGAGTCAAGGTCGGCGACAAAGGTGGCAACGTCGTACGGCGGGACGCGTTCGGAGCGACCGCTGCCGCGCTGGTCGTAGCGGAGAACCTCGGCGACGTCGTCGAGCATCGCTGCGAGATCCTCGAAGTAGTCCCAGAGACCGGGGCCACCGTGGAGGAGTACGAGAGGCGGTCCTACACCCTGGCGGGCGGTCCAGAGGCGGGCGCCGCGGATGACGATGTGCTCTTCCGCGGCGTTCACTGATCCTCGGGCTGAAACGCCTCTTCTTCAACGGCCTCGTCTTCGCCGGCCAGCGGCTGCTCGGGAAGGCCTGCGCCGCGCGTGAACGAGTCGCGGAGCTTGGTGATGCGCAGCTCCGCCTTGTCGAGGATCTCCTGGCACTTCTTCGCCAGCTCCATGCCCTCCTCGTACAGCGCGATCGATTCCTCCAGCGGCAGCCCGCCGCGTTCCAGCTTGCCGACGGTCTCCTCCAGCCGCGAGTAGAGTTGCTCGAACGATACGGCTGCGTCGCGCTTGGCCGTCATGGCACCTCCATGAGAAAGAGCGGCGCCTGCTCCTTCGCGATCGCGGTGCGCTTGCGCCGCTTCTGGTCCGGCACCACGCCGCCGGAATCGATGCGTACCGGGAAGTCGCCGTCGCGCACGCGCACGTTCAGCCGTTCGCCCACCGTCGCGCCCTCGACGCTGTCGACGACATGCCCGTCGCGCTGGACGAGCGCGTAGCCACGCTGCAGTGTGGCGTATGGGTCGAGCGAGCGCAGCGCCAGCGCGAAGCCGTGCAGTCCACGATGGAACAGGCTGACGCGCTGTTCGACGGATGACAGCGCGGTGCGCGTGAGCTCGTCCGTGCGCTGGCGTTCGCGGTTGATATCGGGTGCGGCGCGCTCGAGCAAGAGCGTGGCATGGCGCGCCCCGTTCCATCCCGCCTCGAGCTGTGCCTGGATATTCGAGAGCAGTGTGCCCGCCGCGACACTCAATCGTACCGAGACTTCTGTCCGGTCCGGCGCGACGAGCTCTGCTGCGGCTGATGGTGTCGGCGCGCGCCGGTCCGCAACGTAGTCCGCGATGGTGGTGTCCGTCTCGTGTCCGACGCCGGACACGATCGGGATCACGCTGCCGAAGATCGCGCGCGCGACCTGCTCGTCGTTGAACGACCACAGGTCCTCGAGCGAACCGCCTCCGCGCGCGAGGATGATCACGTCGATGTCGTCTCGGCGGTTCAGCGCGGCGA
>JBGQHA010000431.1:0-2397 GCA_041497735.1 Dehalococcoidia bacterium
CCGCTCTTGCGTCCGGTCGTGCTGAGCAGCAGCACCGGCACGCCGTTCATCCGCGCGCCGACAACGCCGCCCGTGATCGAGTACCAGAACTCGTGCAGCCCCGATGCGAACTTCATCCACGAGCGGTTCATTGGCATGGCGCGCCCCCTAGCCTGCGAGCTGCAGCGTCGTACCCTCTCGCCCTGCGATCAGCTCGAACGGCAGCTTGCAGGCCGTCCGCAGCTCGTCGTGCAGCTTGTCGAGCATCGCATCCGTATGCGACGGATCGTGGTGGAACGTCACGAGCCGCTTCACGTGTGCGGCCGCCGCAAACGCGATCGTCTGCCCGACAGCGCTGTGTCCCCAGCCGGTGTGCTCGGGATACTCCTCCGCGACGTACTGCGTGTCGTGGATCAGCAGGTCGGCGTTCATCGCGAGCGCGAGGCCCGACGTCCACTCCGGATCGAGTGGCAGCTCGCCGGTGCCGAGCGCCGGCTCGTGGTCGGGAAGGTAGGCCATCGACGCCGAGTTCTCCGTGATGCGATAGCCCAGCGTCGGGCCGGGGTGGCAGACGAGGTCCGTCGAAACGGCGAGCCCTCCGATGCTGAACATCCCAGGTGTCACGTCATGCAGCGTGGGCTTGCACGGCAGGTCGCCCAGCCGCACCGGGAAGAGCGGCGGCGAGAGGTATTTCGTCAGCCGCGTCGCGAGATCGAGCCGCGTCGACGGCGGGCCCCAGATGTGCACCTCGAGCCCCTCTTGATACAGCGGCGCGAAGAAGCCCAGGCCCTGGATGTGGTCCATGTGCAGGTGCGTGAGCAAGATATCGACGCGCGGAATCTCGCGCTCGACCGCGTAGCCCAGCCGCCGGATGCCCGTACCCGCGTCGAGCACGAGCAGCGTGCCATCGGCACCGCGCACCTCCACGCACGATGTGTTGCCGCCATAGCGCACGTTCTCGGGCCCGGCGCTCGGCAGCGATCCGCGCGTGCCCCAGAGCGTGAGTCTCACGACGCAGTCTCCCAGAAGATCGCTGCCGCGCCCAGCGACCGGCCCCCCTGCCCTTCGAGCGGGAAGGCCGTCACCTCGACTTCGCGCATTACGCCGTCGAGCGCGTGAAAGTGAATGCGCGAGTGCGCCGGCCGGTGCTCCCGCAGCGCGATCGCAATCGGCAGGCGCTCCCACGACAGCGGTTTGCCCTCCGAATCGACAACCTGAAAGATCGTCGTCAGGTCCTGCACCGTCATCTGCCCCGCATCGCTGTAGGGCCGTCCCAGCAGCCCCTCGGCGGCTTCATTGTAATAGAGGAGCCGCTCGTCCGCGCCGACGAGGAAGATCGGCACGGCCAGGTACGTGGCGAGCTGCCGCATCAAGATCAGCTCGATCGGCTGCTGCGGCACGCTAGCGCTCCACCAGCATGCGCTGCTCTCGATAGCCGCGCGCAGCTACCGGCCAGATCTCGACGACCTCGTCGCCAACGACGGCGAAGAGCGCATCGTGCAGGTTGATCGTCGGATCGATATGCGAGGGCCAGAGCTCGATAGCGTCGCCGGGGCGGATCGAAGACTCCGGCGGCAGCGAGATCGTCGCGTGCTCGTCGCTCAGGAACATCACGTTCGCGCCTTCGATATTTTTCACCGAAGGGTTCCCATGATCGACGGCGCAGGCCTTCAGGCCGCTGTCCGTCGCGCACAGCTCCCGCCTGGGGCGGGCGAGCACGGTGCTCAGCAGCCACATCGCGCGCTCGAACGGCGTGCCGAGCTTCGCGTACGCGGTGTCCATGAGCACGTACGATCCGGCCTGGATCTCCGTGATGCCGTCCATGGCGCCAGTAATATCGAACGTGCCGGTGCCGCCCGCGCTCACGATCTCGCACGCCAGCCCTTCTTCTCGGAAGAGCTGCGCTGTGTCGAGCAGGCGCTGCATCGCCTTGGCGGCGCGCGCCTCCCGTTCGGCGCGGTCCTCCAGCCCCACGACGTGGCCCTCGTAGCCCATCAGCCCGCGCAGACGAACGCCGTCCGTCGCGATCGCGCGTTTCCCCAACGCGAGCGCTGGTTCGCCCGCCGCGATGCCACAGCGCGGCAGCCCCACATTCACGTCGACGACCACGCCAACCTCGCAACCTTCCGCGCGCGCCGCCTTCGCGAGATCATCCAGCGTCTCATTCGAATCAATCGCCACCTTGAGATCGATCTGCTTCGCCACCTTCGCCGCGCGCGCCGCCTTGCCCGGCCCGAGGATCTCGTTCGCGATCAGGACGTCGTCGCACACGCGTTCCGCGGCGATGAGCTCCGCCTCGCCGACCGTCGCCACGGTCAGCCCCGTACACGAGCCCGCCGCGAGCTGCCTTCGCGCGATGGCGGGCGTCTTGTGCGCCTTGAAGTGCGGCCTCAGCTTGCAGTGCTTATCGGCGAAGTA
>JBGQHA010000432.1:0-2392 GCA_041497735.1 Dehalococcoidia bacterium
GCCGGTCATCTGCCACGGAGACTTCCATCCGATCAACATCCTGATGGCAGACGGAGTGGTGACGGGCGTGATCGACTGGTCGATGACGACGGTCGCGGACGCTGCCTTCGACGTTGGCAACACAAGAGTGCTCTTGGCGATTGCGCCGATGGAACTTCCGGCGGTACTTGATTCCATCCTGGCGCCTCTGCGCCGCGTCCTTGTCCGCCGGTACAGCCGGGCCTACCGGCGTCAGCGCCCAGTTGACGCTGATCACGTCCGGTACTTCGAGGCACTGCGCTGTCTCATCGAGCTCTCCTGGGTAGGAGAGCGCCGGGCCGCTGGCGCCGGCATGTACCGGAACCCGTGGGGATCTACGCGGTCCATCGGGAAGCTCATCTCGCACGTTCGGCAGGTGACCCGCGTCGCGCCGGCCCTTGAGCCATCCTAGACCGCGGGTGTCCTGCCTGCACCGCCTGGAGGGGATCGTCTCTTCCGCGATGGGCCAAGCTAGTTACTAAGAGGGCAAGGAATCGATCTTCTGAAGAAGCTTTCCCGAAAATGCTTCGCTGTACGCGAAGAGGATCAGGTTAGCGCGATGCATAGCACGGAACCAGTGCCGACGGCGCGCAGCGTCGATCGTTCCGAAGAACGAGGCCATCGACGACTTGACGAACTCAGGGCTGGTCCCAACGTCGAAAGGCGCCGCGAGGATCGACTCCCAACGCTCCGTTATCCCTGCGACTCCACCACCAAGACCATGTGCCAGCGGGTGGCGCAATTCCCCAAACCGATCCTTTAGAACTTGCAGCTCCGCGGCCACCTCGTTTTGAAATTGTTGCCATCCCTCAGGGTCGCGGTGTCGAATCGTTCCGCGTATGACTTGCTTGAATAGCGTATCGCAACGGTTCAGGAATGCGTCGGTCTGAAATGTCCAGTGATCGAGATGATAGGCGAACCAGTAGCCTGCATCCGGTGCGCTACTGTCGCGCGACCGCTCCAAGTGCTTGTGACAGTCCACGACCTTGCCCCGAACGACCTCAAGATCGAAGAACCCGGTTAGGATGGCCGGCCACTTTTGCAGACCGCCCTTGAGCAACGGCTTCGCCTTCGCCGACGCCAGCTCGGGACTTCCTGTGGCGGCGAGCGTGGCTTGAAAGGCTGCGACGTACCCGGGCTTGGAGCGCTCTAAGTCGCGCCTCGCGTCTTCGAAGACACGAGCCTTGAGACGTTCGTAAGCGTAATCCGGCTTTCGTGGCATTGGATTCTTATTCAGCGCGTCCGCCAATCCCCGTGCCGTCCAGCCTGGCTGTCAATCGATGCCGCAACGCCCATCCGAACCGCCAATTAGATTCGGACGGGCGATGATTTCTGGTGGAGACGGGGGAGAGTTGAACTCCCCGTCCAGAAAAAGGCCAACCTCAGGTCCTACAGGCTTATCCGGCGGTTGGTTCTCGTCCGGTGGGCCAGCGCCGGCCCGTCGTCACCGGACAGAGCCGATTAGCTTAGGCGGCCGGTATCGGCGTATGGCCGCAGCACCCCGACTAGTCGGCGCCGCTCCGCTGCCCATCGGGGTGAGGCCTGCGGGCGACGTCACTGCGTTAAGTTACGCAGCGAGAGCGAATTGAGATTCGCCGGTTAAGCTTTTGCCGTCAGTTTTACGAGGACAACGGCACCTCGGCCTGCACCTCAGGGTCGCGCTTCCCTGTCGAACCCTTTCGTCCCCAGTGCACACCCAGTATAGCAATTTGCTATAACGACCGCTATGCGCGCCATGACGCTCGTCCGCCTCGAAGGACCCGACGGCCTGGAGCTCGCCGACGTTGCGGAGCCGGCGGCGGACGGGCGGATCATCGTCGAAGTGCACGCGGCCGGCGTCGGCTTCCCCGATCTGCTGATGACCCGCGGCCGCTACCAGTTCCGGCCCGAGCCGCCATTCGTGCCCGGCATCGAGATGGCCGGCACGGTCCGCAGCGCGCCGAAGGGCTCGCCGTTCGCGCCGGGCGACCGCGTCTGCGCTTGGGCGCCGCTCGGCGCCTGGGCCGAGTATGCCGTTGCCGCGCCCGTCGCGACGTTCCACATCCCTGACGGCATGTCGTACGCGCAGGCGACGTCGCTCGTGAACTACCAGTCCGCCTACTTCGGCCTCGTCGAACGCGGGCAGGCGCGCGCCGGGGAGACAGTGCTCATCCATGGCGCCGCCGGTGGGGTAGGGAGCGCCGCCGTCGATATCGCAGCCGCGCTCGGCCTCACGTCGATCGCCATTGCGCGTGGCGCCGATAAGCTCGCCGCCGTGCGCGACCTCGGCGCGCAGCACCTCTTCGACGCCGACAGCGACTGGCTGCCAGAGGTGCGGCGCGTCACCGGAGAGCGCGGCGTCGACCTCGTGTTCGATCCCGTTGGCGGCGATCGC
>JBGQHA010000433.1:0-2370 GCA_041497735.1 Dehalococcoidia bacterium
CGAGACCTGCAGCCAGTTCCTGCAGAAGGGCCGCCGGGCCTATGTCGAAGGCCGGCTGCAGACACGCTCCTGGGACGGTCCTGATGGGCAGCGCCGGTACCGAACAGAAGTGATCGCCAACACGGTGCTCTTCCTCGATCGGGCCCAGGCGGCGCCGATGACCGAAGACACCGGCGAGGCGCCACCCGCAGAAGAGCTGCCACCGGACGAGATGAGGTAGACATGGTAAGTCCCGAAGAGATCGAACAGACAGAGACGCCTCCGCCCGCGCCGCCTGCGCCAGAGGCAGCTGCGCCAGCAGAGCGGCCGGAGCGCCCGCCGCGTTCCGAGTCGCGAGAAGAGGGCGAGCGTCCGGGCGGCGATCGCAAACGTCGCCACTTCGGCCGGCGGCGGGTCTGCGGGTTCTGCGTCGACAAGGCCCAATCCGTCGATTACAAGGATCCGGTCAAGCTACGGCGCTATCTATCAGACCGCGCTCGTATTGAGCCGCGACGCAAGACCGGGACCTGCGCCAAGCATCAGCGCTGGCTGGCCGTTGCGCTCAAGCGCGCGCGCCATCTCGCCCTCTTGCCGTACTCGCCGGAGCACATCCGCCTTTCGGGGGTGTTCACTGTCCGTCACTAGTATCGTTCTCTCGGCATGGCACAGCGGAGGGCGCGAGCCCTCGTTGTGTCTGCAGCGCCGCAAAGGGTAGATCATGGCAAAGAGCAAGGCCCAGGCCGCACGACCTCCGGTCGAACGCCGCCACCGTAGCGCGCACGCCGATACCGAGCGCTGGACACGCATTCTCATCCTGGGTGGCGCGGCAGTCGCTATCGCTCTCGCGGTAGGACTCGTCGCCTTCGGCTGGTATGAGACGCACATCAAGCCGCTGAGCAAGACCGTCCTGCAGGTGGGCACAACAAGGTATTCGCTCGCCCACCTGGAGCGGCGAATGAAGCTCCTCCGCACACAGGACCCCAGCTACGGCCAGCTCGCCTCCCGGAACGCGCTGCTCGTGCTCCCAGACGTGACGATCGGCCTGCTCGAGCGCGAGGGCAAGCTGCTGGAGGCGGCAAGCGAGCTGCAGATCACCGTCACCGACGAAGACGTCGCCGCGGAGATCCGCAACCGAGGCGGCCTCGCCGCAGACGTCGAAGCGAGCACGTACGCAGCGGAGTTCAAGAAGCAGGTGGACAGCAGCGGCCTCAAGCAGGGCGAGTATCTCGAGATGATCAAGGCGTACCTCCTGGGACAGAAGGTGCGGGACTACTTCCGCTTCCTGGCGCCGGCGTCCGAGGCACAAGTCCGCGGCCAGTACATCACGTTTGACGAACAGACGAAGGCCACGACGGCCGTGCAGCGCCTCCGAGCGGGCGACTCCCCGCAACAAGTCGCGACGGACCTTGGTATCAGTGTCAGCAGCTCCAGCAGCTCCACCAGCGCGGCCAGCCCCCTCGCGCCCATCGACTGGACGCCGCGCGCTGACGCATCGGCCTTGCCCAAGGACATTCAGGATTTCCTCTTCGGCGCTCAGCCCAACCAGGTCAGCGACGCGATCACGAGCAGCGGCGGCAGCTTCTTCTTCGTCGCCCAGCTTTTGGAGCGTGACGATAACCGTGCGCTCGACGACACAGGCAAGCAGACTGTCGCCGTGCGCGAAGTGAACAAGTGGATGGACAGCCTCGATACGAAGCTGACGGTTAAGAACAGCTTCTCCACCAGCGATCGCACGCGGGCGCTCAACGACATCTTGTAACCCGTTATGGTCAAAGAGCAGGCGACAGAAACAACCAACGGCATCGCCTGGGTGCAGGACCAGCTCTATCAGCTCAAGGCGCAGGCCGGCCAGCTTGATCAGCAGCTCGAGCAGGTGCAGTCCATCGTCACGCAGCTCGTCGAGAGCATACACGGCGCCGAACGCTCCATCCGCGACGCCTCGCAGGGCGCCAACCTCGCGTTCCGGCTGCAAGAAGAGCTGAATCAGTCGATCGCGCTCATCGTCCAGCTTCAGGACGGCCAGGCCGACCTGAAGCAACGCGTCGACGACCTCAGCCGCGTCCGCCAGACCGCGGAGAGCCATGAGCAGAACGAGTGGCTCGATATCGCCCGCCGCACGGACCAGCTCGAACGGCAGGTCGGCGCATGGCACGATCGCCAGGCGGGTGCGGATGAAGCGATGCGCCGCATTCAAGAGACGCTGTCGCTGGTCCGGCACGAAGAGCAACAGGTCGTGCAGCGTCTCGATACGATCGAAGGCAAAGCTGCGCGCGCGCTCGAAGGCGCGAATCGCGCCGAGCATACGCTGACGCAGATCGACGCCACGATCATGGCGCTGCAGCACGAAGATGAGGCCATCGCGGAGCGCAGTCGCGTCGCGTCCGACATGGC
>JBGQHA010000434.1:0-2363 GCA_041497735.1 Dehalococcoidia bacterium
CTGGATCGCGTATCATCTGCTCGAGCACGACATCCACCATCGTGCGGATGTCTTCCACTACCTGGCGCTGCTGGGTATCGAGCACCCGGACGTGGGGACGCCATGACGGCGCAGACCTTCGCCGCGCTGGACATCGTCCCGTTCTGGGCGCGCATGAACGACACGCTGGTCCAGCTCGTCGACTATATCCCGGACGACAAGCTCAACTGGAGCCCCAGGCCGGAGCTCTGGAACTTCAAAGGCACGCTGATCCACATCTGCGGTGTTCGGCAGGGCTGGGTCTCCGGCGCTCGCAGCGGAGATTCGCTGTGGCCGGAGATCATCCGCGACGCGCAGACGAAGGATGGCATCAAGCGCCACCTCGCGCTGTCATGGGACGCCGTGGCGGGGTTCGTGTCGAGCCCTGAGAAGCTGGCCGCCGCATACGACGACGAGGGCAAGGAGATCAGCGGCCACTGGATCGCGTATCATCTCCTCGAGCACGACATCCACCATCGCGCGGACATCTTCCACTACCTGGCGCTGCTGGGCATCGAGCACCCGAACGTGGGGACGCCGTAGCATTCTGTCATGCTGAGCCCTTCGTTCCTCAGGCTAAACTCCGCGAAGCATCTGATCTTTGTGCGAGGCCCATCTTGAGCCGTCCTTCGACCAGCTCAGGATGGCAGAAGGTGCGTTCACTGATGAAGAAGCCTTCATCTGCCATGGTGAGCTTGTCGAACCACGCGCGGAGCGACGAGTCGTGAGCGACCGCGCATTCCCTCCTCTTGAGATCACGCCGATGTTCGCTCGCGTCAACGAAGAGCTGATCGAACTGGTCGACCTGTTTCCGAAGGGGAAGCTGAACTGGAGTCCCCAGCCGGAACGCTGGAGCGCGCGCGGCATCCTGCTCCACTGCTGCATCGGGCGGCACGGCATGATGCAGGTGCTGATCGGCGACGGTAAGCAGTCGCCGGACGTGCTGCGCGAAGGCCAGACGGACGACGGCCTGAAGCAGCAACTGCGCGTGTCCTGGGAGCGCATGACACCCTTCTTCTCCGACGCGGATGCGCTCGCGCGCGAGTACGACGTGCCGTTCGACGGCGAGACGGCGCGCGTGAGCGGCCACTGGCTCGCGTTCGGCCAGATCGAGCACGACATCCACCATCGAGGCGAGATCGGCGGGTACCTCACGCTGCTCGGCGTCGACCATCCCGAGCCCGATACGCTGGGGCGCCGCCTGCGGGAGGTCGCGCGTTGACGGCGACCACATCGCTGCCCGCGCCGCGGCCCGCCGTGCAGGCGATGCGCAATGACATCATCGCGCTGCGACGCGACCTGCACGCGCACGCGGAGCTTTCGTACGAAGAGCGCTACACGCAGCAGCTCATCATCGATCGCTTGCGCGCGATCGGGCTGGAGGACGTGCGGGCGATCGCGGAGACGGGCGTGACGGCGATCGTGCGCGGCGCGAAGGCAGGCCCTTCCACAAGCTCAGGACAAGGCCCTAATCTGCTCTGGCGCGCCGACATCGATGGCCTGCCGCTGAAGGAAGCGACCGGCCTGCCGTTCGCCTGCGAGAGCGGCGAGGCGATGCACGCCTGCGGCCATGACGGCCACACCGCCATCGCCCTCGGCGTCGCGGCGGCGCTCATGCAGTCCCGCGAGCGGCTCGCGGGCACGGTGCGCTTCGCGTTCCAGCCGGCGGAGGAGCGCATCGGCGGCGCAGTGAAGATGATCGAGGAGGGTGTGCTGAGCGAGCCGCCCGTCGACCGCGTGTTCGGGCTGCACATCGCGGCCGACGCGCCGCTGGGCGAAATACGCATCGTCCCCGGGCCGATCATGGCCGCCGGGACGCACTTCCGCATCATCATCCGCGGCAAGGGCGGCCACGCGTCGGCGCCGCAGGACAGCATCGATCCGATCGTCGTCGCGGCGCACGCGATCGTTGCGCTGCAGACGGTGGTGAGCCGTTCGATCGCTTCGCGCGACGAAGCCGTCGTGACGATCGGCCGCATCGAGGGCGGCAACCGCGGCAACATCATCCCGAACGAGGTGATGATGTCCGGCACGGTGCGCACGTTCGACGCGCGCGTGCTGGACGGCGTGCTTACGCGGATGGACGAGATCGTCGCGGGCGTGGCGGCGGCGTTCGGCGCGCAGTACCAGTTCGATCACACGACGTTGCCCGCGGTGACGAACGACCCGGCGTGTGCGGCAATCGTGTCGAAGGTGGCCGGCGAGTTTCTGGGGCCGGGGCGCGTCGGGGAGACGCGATCGATGGCGTCGGACGACATGGCCTACTTCCTGGAGGCGCGGCCGGGCGCGTACTTCTTCCTGGGCGGCGGCAACGCGGCGAAAGGGATCACCTACCCGCACCACCA
>JBGQHA010000435.1:0-2362 GCA_041497735.1 Dehalococcoidia bacterium
CAGCCAGGCGGTGCTGTTCTACCTGGGCGTCGCAACGTTGTACGCGGCCGGCGGGAGCCCGCTGCACGACATCGGCGAGCGATATCTCCTGAGCGCGCACATGCTGGAGCACCTGCTCTTCGGCATGGTCGCGGCGCCGCTCCTGGTCGCCGGAACGCCTGGCTGGCTCTGGCGGGCGATCCTCTGCGGCCCGAAGGTCTATCCTATCTCCCGCGTGCTCACGAAGCCGCTCGTTGCCTTCTCGATCTTCAACGCGCTCCTGGTGCTGACCCACCTCCCGCGCATCATGGACGCCGCGCTCAGCGTCGGGGCGCTGCACTTCTCGCTGCACATGGTGCTCGTGCTCTCGGCGATGCTGGTGTGGTGGCCGATCCTGAGCCCGCTCGAAGAGCTGCCCAGGCCGTCGCCGCCGGTGCAGATGGCCTACCTCTTCGTGCAGTCGATCCTGCCTTCGGTCATCGCTGCGTTCATCGTCTTCTCTGACCACCCGGTGTACCCGTTCTACGCGCATGCGCCGCATCTGTGGCACCTCTCCCACGTCACAGACCAGCAGATCGCCGGCGGAACGATGAAGCTGCTGGGCAGCGTGATCCTGTGGTCGTTTATGACCGTCATTTTCTTCAGTTGGTACAGCCGCGAGCAGGCGGACGCGCAGGAGCCGCGCTGGAAGGACGTCGAGGCGGAGCTCGAGGAGATCGGCATCGGACGCTAGCCTAGGGATCACGTCCGACAACAGATCAGGGCTGCCATTGGGCAGCCCCTTCGCTTGGCAACTAGGTGATGTCGCTACTGGACGGTGAACGCCACGCGCATACCGGACTGGTAATGGCTGGGCACGTTGCAGATCAGCACATACTTGCCGGCATCGAGCTGGGCCGCGACCGTGTCCGAGCCGGCAGGGTCGATGTCCTTGCTGTTTTTGATCGCATTGACCTGCGTCAGATCGACCGAGAACCCAGTCGAGTCGATCGGCAGCTTGTCGAGCGCGAGGTCCGTTTTGATGATGTGGAAGTTGTGGGAGACGTTACCGGTGTTACTGACAGCAAACGTTACGCTACCAGGTGGGATGGAGTCCGGACTGGCCGTTATCTGGAAAGGTGCGTCGTGGAGCGTGACGGCGACGGTACCCGTAGGCAATGGCGTTCCGCCGTTCGGCGGCGTGGGGCTGGCGTGAACCTGACTCCCGCTGGGTTCGGAGTGGACGGCGGCCCAGGTGGCGCCGCCGGTGAGCGCGCCCGCGGCCAGCAGGACGATGAAGCCGATCTGCCATCGCGGAACGGGCTTGCCCGCGAGGTACGTGAAGGTGGCGAGGATGACGAGCGAGACGCCAAGGGCGAGCGGCGTCGCCATGCTGACCGCCCTGTAGTGCCAGGTGTTCAGGTCGATGTAGATGCGGGAGAGGCCATAGACGACCAGCACCGCAAACAGGAACAGTAGGCCCGGCACAACCAGCGGGAGAACGACCCGCTCGTGCCCTTCTTCATCTTCTTGGTCTGGCACGTGTGACATCTTCCTTGTACCTGCTATCACAATCGGTGGATACGGTCAAGCTTTGCGGCTTAGGCCACCACGCACTATACTCGTTTTGTACCTCGCATCACAAAGTAAGGAACGTCCGTTGCCAAGCGTCGCAGGGGCCACGAATGGGGAGACGCGCCGTGAGAGCGGGGTCTCCGCGTCATTCCGCTGGCTCCTCATCGCGACGACGCTGGCCACGTACGCGCTCGTCATCGTGGGCGGCATCGTGCGCACGACGGCCTCCGGCGACGCCTGCCCGGACTGGCCGACCTGCCACGGCCGCCTTGTGCCGCCGATGAGCGGCCACGTGATCGTCGAGTTCTCGCACCGGCTCTTCGCATCGCTCGTCTCGATCCTGGTCATCGCGATCCTCTATGTCGCGTGGCGGTCCTACCGGCGCGCACCGGTGATCTTCTGGGGCGCCGTGCTCGCCTTCGGGCTGATCGTGGCGCAGGTGGTGTTGGGCGGCATCACGGTGCTGAGCGATCTCAAGTCGAGCATGGTGATGGCACACCTCGCGACGGCATCGGCGCTGCTCGCGACGCTGCTCGTGCTCACTATCGTCTCGCTCGATCTGCGGCCAGCCGGCAGCACGAGTGTCACAGCGTTCCGAAACCTGGCGGTCGTCGCTGCGATCGCGATGCTCGCGCTGATGATGACCGGATCGTACGTTAGCGGCAGCGGCGCGGGCCTCGCCTTCCGGGACTGGCCGCTCTTCAATCACAAGCTGATGCCCGATGGCGGACGCCTCGCGATGATCCAGGCGACGCATCGGTTTACCGCGCTCGCCGTCGGCCTGCTGCTGGCGTATGTGGCCGGCAAGGCGTGGCGGACGCAGCGCGCG
>JBGQHA010000436.1:0-2357 GCA_041497735.1 Dehalococcoidia bacterium
AGCCCGTCGCGCACGCGATCGGCCAGCGCGAACTGCTTCGCCTGGCGCAGCTCGTTTCGGATCGTGATCAGCAGCTCGATGAACGGCGCGCCGCCGATGTCGGCCTCCGGCTCTGCGAGCGTGAGGCCGAGGACATCGGCCAGCTCGAGCAGCGCCGCCTGCGCGTCGCCGACGGCGCGGCCCTCGTCGCGGCCGCGGTTGATTTCGTGTGTCAGGTCGAAGAGCGCGGCGAGCGCGCGCGGCGAGTTGAGGTCTTCGTCCATGGCTTCGGTGAACTGTTGGCGGAACGGTTGCGCGTCGACCTGCGCGCCGTCGCCGGCGCCGCTCGCGCGCGCGGCGAGTCGCAGGCGCTCCGAGGCACGCTTGGCGGAGAGCAGCGCCTCGTCCGTATAAGTGAGCGGCGTGCGGTAGTGCGACGTGAGGATCCACAATCGGATCGCGTCGGCGGACCAGCGCTCCAGCGCCTCCGCGATCGGCACGAAGTTGCCGAGCGACTTGCTCATCTTCTCTTCGCCGGCCTTCACGAAGGCGTTGTGCACCCAGTAGCGGACGAAGGGCGGCTTGCCGGTGAACGCCTCGGTCTGCGCGATCTCGTTCTCGTGGTGCGGGAAGATGAGGTCTTCGCCGCCACCGTGGATATCGATCTGCTCGCCCAGGTAGCGGAGCGACATGGCGGAGCACTCGATGTGCCAGCCGGGGCGTCCGGGGCCCCAGGGGCTCTCCCACGAGGGCTCGCCGGGCTTCGCGGCCTTCCAGAGCGCGAAGTCCATCGGGTGCTCCTTCAGCTCGTCGATCTCGACGCGAGCACCGGCGATCATCGAGTCGAGCGTGCGGTGCGAGAGCTTGCCGTAGTCTTCCTTGCTCTGCACGCGGTAGTAGACGTCTCCCTCAGAGGCGTAGGCGGACTGTTTGTCGATGAGCGCCTGGATCATCTCGATCATCTTCGGGATCTCGGCGGTGGCGCGGGGGTAGACGTGCGCGGGCAGGACGTTGAGCGCGCGCATGTCGTCGTGGAAGCGATCGATCAGGTCGCCGGTGAGCTGATCGATCGTGATGCCGCGGCGCTCGGCGCGCGCGATGATGCGGTCGTCGATGTCGGTGAAGTTCTGGACGTGTTTGACCTGGTAGCCGCGGTACTCCAGATAGCGGCGCAGCATGTCGAAGATGACGTAGCTCATCGCGTGGCCGACGTGGCAGACGTCGTACGGTGTGACGCCGCAGACGTACATGCTGACGACGTCGCCCGCTGGCTGGAACTCCTCGACCTGGCCGGAGATGGTGTTGCGCAGCCGCAAGGCCTTGCCCTGAGCCTGTCGAAGGGTCACGCCTCGACTTCCTTGCTGCGCAGCGCCTGCTCCAGCTCCCTGATACGCGCCGAGAGCTCATCGATGCGCTGCTCGAGGGCGGTGATGCGGTCCCACTCCGGGTCGGGCAGGCGCAGCGTTGTCTCGGAGCCGGGGTCGCGGAAGGCCACGATGTGCCCCGGCACGCCGACAACCGTCGCGTTGGGCGGCACGTTCGTGACGACGACCGAGCCCGCGCCGATGACGGCGTTCTCGCCGACGGTGATGGCGCCGATGAGCTTCGCCCCAGCGCCCACGGAGACGTTGTTCTTCAGGGTCGGGTGGCGCTTTTCGCGCTTGGTGCTGGTGCCGCCAAGCGTGACGCCCTGGAAGATATGGCAGTTATCGCCGATCTCCGCGGTCTCGCCGATGACGATGCCCATGCCGTGGTCGATGAACAGCCCTTCGCCGATCGTGGCGCCGGGGTGGATCTCGATGCCAGTAACGAAACGGCTCGTGTGCGAGATGAGGCGCGGGAGCACGGGCACGCGATGCGTGTAGAGCGTCCGCGCTAGCCGGTGCAGCTGTCGCGCGTGAAAGCCAGGGTAGACAAGCAGGATTGCTGCGGTGCTGGTCGCTGCCGGGTCGCGATCCTTGGCCGCTTGGATGTCGTTGCGGATGCTTCTGAGGAGTGACACGCTGGGAACCTCCTTCGCGCAGTCTCGTTGCGTCCTGAGTGGGGCGTCCGCCTGGGGCGGAGCACCCCTAGGGACAGACGCAGCAGAGCCTGCGCCGAAGGAGAGGCTTGTCGCGATGCGGCATGAGTTCGCGTATCACAGCAGTGCCTTCAAACGTTACGTAGAGTCTAGCAGGGCGACGGCGAGCGCCGCAATCCCTTCGCTGCGGCCGAGCGAGCCCAGCTTGTCCGACGTGGTTGCCTTCACGCTCACAGTCCTCGGTTCCAGGCCGAGCGCTTCGCCGAGCGCGGCGCGCATCGCGCCGATGTGCGGCGCGAGCAGCGGCGCTTCGGCGATCACGGTCGCATCGATATTCACGACGTGGTAGCGCGCTGCG
>JBGQHA010000437.1:0-2347 GCA_041497735.1 Dehalococcoidia bacterium
AGCGCGCCGCAAGATCAAGCCCGGCGACACGATCGTCGAGCCGACCAGCGGCAACACCGGCATCGGCCTCGCGATGGTGTGCGCCGTGAAAGGCTACCGTCTGGTCCTGACCATGCCCGAGGACATGAGCGTCGAGCGGCGCAAGCTGCTCGCGCGCTTCGGCGCGGAGCTTGTGCTCACGCCCGCGATCGAGGGCATGTCCGGCGCCGTGTATGCGGCGCAGGAGTTGGTCGATAAGCACGGCCACTTCATGCCGCAGCAGTTCAACAATCCCGCGAACCCGGAGGTCCACCGCCGCACGACCGCCGTCGAGGTGATCAAGGCCACCGGCGGCAAGCTCGATGCCTTCGTCGCCGCGGTCGGGACGGGCGGCACCATCACCGGCGTCGGCGAGGTGCTCCGTCAGCGCGTGCCCGGCGTTCGCATCGTCGCGGTCGAGCCCGCGCGATCGCCCGTGCTGGCGGGCGGCAAGCCGGGGCTGACCGGCATCCAGGGCATCGGCGCCAGCTTCGTGCCGTCCGTGCTCAACCGCGAGGTCTACGATGAGCTCATCGCCGTCTCGGATGAAGAGGCGATGTCGATGACGGCGCGGCTCACGAAAGAAGAAGGGCTGCTCGTGGGCGTTTCCTCGGGCGCGAACGTCGTCGCCGCTCTGCAGGTGGCCAAGAGGCTGGGCGCAGGCAAGCGCGTCGTTACGGTCCTGCCCGACACCGGCGAGCGCTACCTGAGTGTGAACCTATGAGAGGCTTGCAGCACCCCAGCCTAAAGGCTGGGGCATAACAACCCGTGATGCCCCACCATTCATGGTGGGGTCTAAGAAGAAAACCGAACCGAGAAACGAGAAGAAGCGATATGAGCGTCACCGTCTACATCCCAACGCCGTTCCGGCGCATGACCGGCAATCGCGCCGAGGTGAGCGTCGAGGCCGGCACCGTTGCAGAGCTGCTCGATAACCTCGACCATCAGTTCCCCGGCGTGCACGACCTCATCTATAACAGCGAGCACAAGATCCCCGTCCACATCAACATCTATGTGAACAACCAGGAGATCAGCGCGCTCGATGGCGATCAGACCCGGCTGGCTGAGGGCGATCAGGTCGCGATCATCCCCGCTATCGCGGGCGGCACCGACGAAGCGAAGCCGCTCACGCCGGAGCAGGTCACACGCTACTCGCGCCACATCATCATGCCCAACGTCGGGCCGTCCGGGCAGCGCAAGATCATCGGCGCGAAGGTGCTCATCGTCGGCGCGGGCGGGCTCGGCTCGCCGGTTGCGCTCTACCTCGCGCTCGCCGGCGTCGGCACGATCGGCATCGTGGACTTCGATGTCGTCGATCTCTCGAACCTGCAGCGACAGATCCTCCACCAGAACGACGACATCGGCCTCCCAAAGGTGATCTCGGCGCAGCAGACGCTCAACGCCTACAACCCCGACGTCAAGGTCGTCCCGCACGAAGCGCCGCTCACGTCCGACAACGCCCTTGAGATCATCTCGCAGTACGACATCGTCGTCAACGGCGCCGACAACTTCGCCGCCCGCTATCTCGTCAACGACGCGTGCGTGTTCCTCAAGAAGCCGCTCGTGGACGGGAGCATCCTCCTCTTCGACGGTCAGGCGACGGTCTACCTGCCGGGCAAGGGCTGCTATCGCTGCCTCTTCCCGCAGCCGCCGCCCCCCGGCCTCGTGCCGAGCTGCGCGGAGGCGGGCGTGCTCGGCGCGCTCTGTGGCCTCGTCGGCTCCATCCAGGCGACCGAGACGCTCAAGCTCATCCTCGGCATCGGCGAGACGCTGAACGGACGGCTGCTGATCATGGACGCGCTCTCCATGGAGATGCGCGCGCTCAAGATCCGCCGCGATCCGGAGTGTGTTGTCTGCGGCGACCACCCGACGGTCACCGAGCTGATCGACTACGACGCATGGTGCGGCGGCCCGCCCCACAACGAGGCTTAGCCAAGGTGTCATGCTGAGCCGAGTCACCAATCTGTCGTTCCGAGCGAAGCGAGAGCCTGTCCTGAGCCTGCCGAAGGAAATCTCGTGCTCCCGGAGGGACGCAACGTTTTGTCAGCAGCGGGCGGCAGCGGGGCGGAGGGCGAAGCATCTTTCGTCACTACAGGGAGATCATGTCAGTACAAGTTAACGTCACCGCCATGCTGCGCACGCTTGTCGGCGCGAAGAGCGTCGATGCGGACGGCCAGAACGTCCGCGAAGTGCTCGAGAACCTGGAGTCGCGCTACCCGGGCTTCAAGAGGCAGATCAGCGACGCCAGCGGCGGGCTGCATCGCTTCGTCAACATTTATCTGAACGATGAAGACGTCCGCTACCTGAGCTCACTCGATACGCCGCTCAA
>JBGQHA010000438.1:0-2346 GCA_041497735.1 Dehalococcoidia bacterium
AAGGAAGCCGTCGTGCGCACGTCCGGCGTGCCGCTGAGCGAGGCGTTCAAGATCGAGACGGAGTGCGCGCAGGAGGTCATGCAGTCGGAGGACGCGAAGGAAGGCCCGCGCGCGTTCATGGAGAAGCGCGAGCCGAAGTACACGGGACACTAGCAGCTAGTCCCTAGTCGCTCGTCGCTGGTCTCTCGTCTCAACGCAAGCCAGTCGAATTCTGTCATTCTGAGCGGCAAGTCCGCCGGAGGCGGACGCTAGCGAAGAATCTGTTGGCCCCAACCACCCGCGTCCTCCCCGGATTGAGAGTATGTCAGTCAGTGCAAGGAGATTCCTCGCTGCGCTCGGAATGACAGAGGTGCGGCCCTCGCGTCGGGGTCTGAAGACCCCTGCCTACGCTGCTAACGTTTCGTCATTCTGAGCGACAAGTCCGCCGGCGGCGGACGGCAGCGAAGAATCTGTTGGCCCTTACCACCAGTGTCTTCCCCAGATGGACATGCCCCCGGCTCAGCAGAGAGTCGTCGCCACCGTGCGAGAGTGCTGGCTCGATCCACGAGGGGCCAGATTCCTCGCTGCGCTCGGAATAACAGATCGTGACGTTTTCGTCGGGGTCTAAAAACCCCGACCTACAATGCGCTATTGGTCGAAAATGCTGCGTCGATCGCGAGGGATCAGATTCCTTGCTGCTCTCGGAATGAAAGATCTTGGGCCGCGCTACTGCAGGATGCGCAGCGCCATCTTCGCGATCGGGCCGCCCTTCTTCCCGCCAGTATCGTCCACCTGCAGCAGGAAGCGCGACCCAATGCCGATCATCATGCTCTTGAGCGGCTCGGGCGGGAGCGCTACCGGCTTGAGCGAAACCATCGGCAGCTCGAGGAGCTCGGTCTTGCGATCGAGCATGAGGTCGCGCACCATCTTGCCCGCGAGCTGGGACGGCCCGACGCCGTGCCCGCTGTAACCGAGCGCGTACATCAGCCGCTCGCCCTTCAGCCAGCCGATGCTCGCCATGCAGTTGTAGGTGCCGCACACGGGCCCGCCCCAGGCCAGCGGCAGCTTCACGTCGCTGAGCTGCGGGAATGTCCAGTAGAACGTCTCGCGCAGCCGACCGAAGGCGTACTCGTTCCGATCGCGCTGCTTGTTCGGCCCCTCGCGCGCGTAGATCGAGTCGCGGCCGCCCCAGAGGATGCGCCCGTCAGGCGTCGGCCGGTGGAAGTGCGGCATGATGCGCTTGTCTTCGACGCCCATGCGCCGGTCCCAACCGACGCGCGTCCACTGCTCGTCCGTCAGCCGCTCGGTGGCGGTGATGTAGGCGTAAATCGTCAACAGGTACTTGCGCAGCGCCGGAATCGCATGCGCGTAGGCGTTCGTCGCGATCACCCCGCGCTCCGCCGTCACCGTCCCGAGCGCCGTGCGCGCCTCGACATGGCCCTCGTGCGCTGACAGGCTGTCGACGTGCGTGCCCTCGAAGATGCGCACGCCGCGGCGCAACGCTGCGTCGCGTAGGCCGCGGGCGAGCGCCGCCGGGTCGAGGAGCACGCTGACGTCTTCCCAGTGGCCGCAGCGCGCCCTATCGGTGCGCACGAGGCCCCTGCAGGATGCCGCGTCGAGCGAGTGGAAGTCGCTCAGGCCCATTTTCTCCGCCGCGGCGAGGTCCTTGCGGATGCGCACGTCCTGCTCCGGGCCATTCGATATGGTGAGCAGGCCGGGCGACGTGATGTCCGCGTCGATGTCTTCGCGGGCGCAGAAGTCCCGGATCTCGCGCACGGCGTCGACCATCGCCAGATGCTGAGCGCGTGCCTTCTCGCGCCCGACGCGGCGCAGCAGCTGCGCGATGTTGCGCTCCACCATCGTCATGCAGAAGCCGCCGTTGCGGCCGCTGGCGCCGTAGCCGATCACCTCGCCCTCCAGCACGACGATGTCGAGCGCTGGATCGGCGTCCTTGAGGTGAATGGCCGACCAGAGGCCGGTGAAGCCGCCGCCCATGATCACGACGTCGGCCTTGCGGTCGCCGTCGAGCGGCATGCCCGGCTCGTACTCCTTGCGGCCCAGCCAGAAGCTGCGCGTCGCGAAGTCGCTCTCGATACTCATCACGCTCCGCTCTTCGCCAGCGCGCCGATCGTCGATCGTTTGACGCTGCGCCGCAGCAGCCCAGGCGCGATCGCCTTCACCACGTACGCCGACGCGAACCGGCGCGGCACGGTGATCTCGCGCTTGCCGCGCGCGAGCGCATCGATGATCGCATCGACGAGCACCTCTGGCTCCTGCATGTTACGCTTGGATACCGGCGGCATACGCGCGAGCGCTTCGTCATCGAAGAACTCGGTGCGAAAGGTGCCCGGGCAGACCGTGAGCACG
>JBGQHA010000439.1:0-2345 GCA_041497735.1 Dehalococcoidia bacterium
CGCTATCGTTCACGCCATCCGCTCTGATCGCCCTGTGCTCCACGGAATGGAACGGGAGAGTGATTGGCGCACGCATAGAAAAGGCGTCATCGCCAGCCTAGCTCCCGAAGGCGTCCTCGAGAACGCACTCGCAGATCGCGTGGCCCTCCTCCTCTGGCGTCTTCACCGCGTCTATCGCTACGAGATTGCAGTTACTGATCGGCATGTGGCGGCAGCGCGGGAGGATCTCGCCATTGCCGATGCGTATGCCCAGGGGCGGCTCACTGGAGAAGGCGTGCTTCCCGAGCCGGATCCCGCCCGTGTCGCCCTCGCCAAGCTCTCGCGGATTCTTCCGGATAGCGCCAGTCTGGACAAGATTATGAGGTACGAATCGCATCTGCATCGCCAGTGCATACAGACCCTGCATGAGCTCGAAGCCCTTCAGGCGCGCCGCAGTGGCGGGCAGTCACGCCTCGTGCGCCTCGACATCAATTCGCTCCCGTCGCGGCTAGGCGGGCTTTCTGCCGCTCGCGGGCAGCCGAATTGAAAGCAACAGGGCCGGCGCATCGCCGGCCCTGCTTGTCGTTTCGAGAGGAAGGGATCTCGAATCCGATTCCCCCTTCCCTTTAGGGAAGGGGCTGGGGGTTAGGTCGCCTAGCGCGCCATGATCGGGATCTCGCGCGTCCGATTCCCCCTTCCCTTTAGGGAAGGGGGCTAGGGGGTTAGGTCGCTTATCGCGTCATGATGTTGATCGTGCAGGCCGAGCCGAGGCCTATCACGTGCGCCAGGCCCACCTTCGCGCCTTCGACCTGCCGCGCGCCCGCCTGCTCGCGCAGGTGCCAGACGATCTCGACGATGTTCGCGACGCCCGTTGCGCCCAGTGGGTGGCCCTTCGAGAGCAGCCCGCCGCTCGGAGCGACCGGGATGCGCCCGCCGATCGTCGTCTCGCCCTCATCGATCATGCGGCCGGCCTCGCCGTCGGCGCACAGCCCCAGGTTTTCGTAGTGGAGCAGCTCCGCGGTAGCGAAGCAGTCGTGCAGCTCGATGAGGTTGAGGTCCTTCGCGCCCAGGCCGGCCTTCTCGTAGGCTTCCTTGGCGGCGTTGCGGGTGAGCGTGTTCACGTCGGGCAGCGTCAGGTCGCGCTCCGACCATGGGTCGGACGTCAGGACGGACGCGGCGACCTTGATCGGCTTCGTCGTGTACTTCGCCGCCTTGTCGTAAGGGACCAGCACGGCCGCCGCGGCGCCGTCGCCCGTCGGGCAGCACATGTACAACGTGTTCGGCCACGCGACCATGCGCGCGTTCATCACGTCCTCGAGCGACGTCTCCACCTGGTACTGCGAGTACGGGTTCGCCATGGAGTGCTTGTGGTTCTTGACCGCGATCTTGGCGAACTGCTCCTGCGTGGTGCCGTACTTGCGCATGTGCTCGACGCCCGCCTGGCCGAACACGGCCGGCATCAGCCCCGAGCCGGCGAGGCCCTCCGGCGAGATCTCGCCGCGCCCGCCGCCCGTGCCCAGCAGGCCCATCTTGCCCATCTGCTCCGAGCCGACGGCCAGCGCGCAGTCGTACGCGCCGGACGCGACCGACATGTACGCTTCGCGGAACGCCGTGGAGCCCGTCGCGCAGGCGTTCGCGACGTTGACGACGGGAATGCCGGTCTGGCCGATCTCCTTCAGGATGCGCTGGCCCACGGTGGCGTTCGACTGATAGAGGTTGCCGCTCACCATGATGTCGATCTCTTTGAGCGAGATGCCCGCGTCGTTCAGCGCGAGCAGGACAGCTTGCGCGCCCAGCTCCGGCACCTGCTTATCGGGGTAGCGGCCGAACTTCAGCATGCTCACCCCAACGATAGCTACGTCACGCATCGATTGTTCCTCCTTAGCGGGCGCGCGCCCTTACTTGCCGTTCACCGGGCGGTACTTGAACGTTACGATTTCGTTGCCTTCCTTGTCGACATGCACGACTTGCGTGAACATCTCGACGGGCATGCCGAACTTCAGGTTCTTCGGGTCGGGCTCGACGCCGTCGATGTTGCAGCGGACGCTCACGCCCTCCGGCAGGTCGACGATCGCCGCGACGTAGGGAACGGGGATCCCCGGCGCCGACTGGTGGACGATCGAGAAGACGTGTAGCTCGCCACGGTCGCTCAGGCGCACGTCTTCCATGGGTTCGGTGGACAGGCACTTCGAGCAGCCCATGCGCGAGCCGAGGTACACGGTGCCGCACTGCTTGCACTTACTGCCGTACAGGTAGGGCTTGTCCTTGGGGTCGTCGGGGATGCGGAGAAAGGGAAGGATAGGTTTCTGCTTCTTGGTCGCCGTGTTTGTCTCTGCCAAACCTCAGTCTCCTTCTACAAAGCCATC
>JBGQHA010000440.1:0-2329 GCA_041497735.1 Dehalococcoidia bacterium
AACGCGACGAAGATCGAGCAGGTACTCGCGGTCGCCGACGCGGGTGAGAAGATGCCGGCAAAGTCGACGTACTTCTACCCGAAGCTGCCCACAGGGCTCGTGCTGCACGCGTTCGATTAGCGCGGGAAGCGGGAGGCGAGACGCGGGATACGCGCCTGCCGCATACTGTCATGCTGAGCGCAGCGAAGCATCTCCTTGCACTTTGATCGGCCTCGCCCTAAACGAGAAGGCCTCGGCTATTGGGCCGAGAGACCCTTCACTATCGCTAGGATGACAGAGCAGCCAGGCTGAAGCCTGGCCTTCGGATGAGGAGCAGCTACGGCGCGCCGGCGATCTGGTTGAGCATATCGATGCGCTGGTGGATCGCGGCGGCCTCGTCTACCGTAGCCGGCCGCGGGCGGTCTTCATTCGGATCGATGAACACCGGCTCAGCGCGCACGGACCGTACTGCGTGCGCATCGAACGTGACAGAGACAACGGCGGTCTGGAAGGCGCGCGGGCCGAGGTTCGTGAGGTCATCGTTGTCGAGGTCGAACACGAAGTTCCCGAGGCTGTAGATGATCAGACCGCCGTTGTAGCTCGTCCAGCCCTGGAGCGTGTGCGGGTGGTGGCCCAACACGATGAGTGCACCGGCGTCGATCGCGGCGTGCGCGAGCTCCTGCTGGTCGGGCTGCGGCGCGTCGGTGTACTCGACGCCGCTGTGGAGCGCGACGATCACCACGTCGGCCTGCGACTTGGCAGCGCGCACGTCGGCGGCGATGACATCCGGCGTGGCGAGCGCGACGCCGGCGATGTCGGGGCCGGCGAAGGTATTCTCCATAATGTCCGTGTACGACAAGAAGGCGATGCGCAACCCCTGTGCCTGCAGGAACGCCGGCTTCCGCGCCTCAGCGTCGTTCATGCCGGCGCCGGCGTGTTTCACGCCGATCGCGTCAAGCGCGGCAATCGTGTCCGCGACACCGTCCGGGCCGTAGTCGGCGGTATGGTTGTTCCCCAACGAGACCGCATCGATGCCCGCCTGGGCCAGGCCGGCCGCGAACTTCGGCGGCGTCCGGAACGTGTACGCCTTGACTTGCGCCGTGCCGCGCTCGGTGAAGGTGCCTTCGGAGTTGGCGATCGTGAGGTCGGCGTTCTGGAGCAGCGGCAGGACGCGCTCGAACGGATAGACGGCGCCATGCTCGTCCATCAGCGTCGTGATGTCGCGAGCGAGCATAATGTCGCCAACTGCGGCGAGCGTAAGCACGCCGGTGGGCGTGGGCGTGGCGGGCGCGACGGTCGCCATGGGCTGAGATGTGGGCGGCGAGAACGACGCACTCGAACTGCAGGCGACGAGGGCGAGAGCCAACGCCGTCAAGAGGGCGAGTTTCCATCGGCTTAACATGGCGTATGATACGTTCTCGCGCGAGGGATCAGATTCTTCGCTGCGCTCAGAATGACAGGCGGAAACGCATCAGACAATGAGGAGTGCAGCGGATCGCGCAAGCGCAGCTAGATCTTCGCGACGCGCGCGGAGTAGAGGTCAGGCAACGACTCGAGCTGCTTCAGGACTTCCGGGGGCACGGGATCGCGCAGACCGAGGACCATGAGCGCGCGTCCGCCTTCGTGCGCGGGCGGACTGACGTGCATCAGATTGATGTTGATCTTACTCGCACCCAGCAGCGTCCCCACGGCGCCGATCATGCCCGGCCGGTCGACGTTCTCGCAGAGCAGCAGGTAGCGCTCGTTCGATGGGATGTCCACCCAGAAGTCGTTCACGCGCTCGATGTGCGTGCCGTCGTGAAACGCGCTGCCGGCGACAGTCGTCTCGCCGCTGTCCGTGTGGACGTGGACGCTGAGCAGGTTAGCGAACTCCTCGGAAGGACCTTTGCGCTCCGTAATGCGGAGTCCCCGTCGCTCCGCGATGAGGCCCGCGTTCACGATCGTGACGTTCTCTTCACTCACCGGCGCCAGCAGGCCCTTGATCACGGCGGCTTTGAGCGGCGCATCGTCGTAGCCGGCGATGTCGCCGAGGTAGTCGATCTCGACCGAGCGGAGCTGGCCTTCCGAGAGCTGCGTCGCCAGCGAAGCCGCGCGTTCGGCGACGTCGATGAATGGGCGAAGTACTTCCATCGTCTCGGCGGAGACGAGCGGCGCATTCACGGCGTAGCGCGCTGGCTCACCGCGGAGCACCGTGAGGACCTCCTGCGCGACATCGAGAGCTGCGCGCTCTTGCGCCTCCTCAGTGGACGCACCGAGATGCGGCGTGACGATCACGCGCTCGTGCGTCAGCAGAGGGCTCTCGCCCGGAGGCTCTTCGCGGAAGACATCGATGGCGGCGCCCGCGACGCGG
>JBGQHA010000441.1:0-2328 GCA_041497735.1 Dehalococcoidia bacterium
CGGAGCCTGTCAATAGAAATGAGACAGTCAGTTATCGAGTTTAGTGAGTGAGCGCGACCTCCTCGAGCGCGCGCGGCTTGGGGGGATTGATCCAGACCTCGGTGGGCACCGCCGCCGGCACCGGACGGCCCGCGGGAAACCGCTCGGGATGGGCCGCATAGGCCGTGGCGAGCACGCCGGCGCGCTTGGCCACGCGCTGCTCGGCCAAGCCGAAGTGCACGTCGTGGGGCGTGAGCAGGCCGAGGCCGCTGTGGTGATGTTCGGTGTTGTACCAGGCGAAGAAGTCCTGGCCGTGGGCGCGCGCGTCCTGGAGCGAGCCGAAGCGGTTCGGGAACGCTGGCCGGTACTTGAGGGTCTTGAACTGCGCTTCCGAGAACGGGTTGTCGGTGGCGACGTGCGGCCGGGAATGGGTCTTGGTCACACCGAGATCGGCGAGCAAGAGGGCGACGGGCTTGGACGTCATGGCCGAGCCGCGATCGGCGTGGATCGTGAGCTGCCCACGGTCGATGCCCTGCCGGCCGCAGGTTTCCTGGATGAACCGCTCGGCCAACGTGGCGCTTTCGCGATGGGCCACCAGCCAGCCCACGACGTAGCGGCTGAAGACGTCGAGCATGACGTAGAGGTAGAAGTAGGTCCACTTCGCCGGCCCGAGCAGCTTGGTGATGTCCCAACTCCACAGCTCGTTGGGGCGGCGGGCCAGCAGCTCCGGGGCGGCATAGACGGGATGGCGGAGCTGATCGCGCCGCTCCCGCACCTCTGCGTGCTCGGCCAAGAGGCGATACATCGTGCGTTCGGAACAGACGTACTGCCCGGCGTCGAGCAGCGTGGCATAGACCTCTGCCGGGGCGTGATCCACGAAGCGTGGCTCATGCAGCAGGCCGAGGACCACGCCGCGCTCGCCCGGGCTGAGCGCGCGGGGCGAGGGGCGCCGCGGCGGCGGGGCCCTCTGGGGCCGCCGCCGTCGGTAGTAGGTCGCGCGCGGCAGCCCGAGCGCGGCGCAGGTGGGGGCGATGCCCAGGCGCGGCCCGATCTGGGTGACCGTCGCGATCATGAGGTCTCGGTGGCCAGCGGCGTTCCCAGCAACGCCGCCACTTGTTTTTGCAGTTCGACCAGCGCCTCAGCCCGTTCGGCGCGCTTCTGCCACCGGCTGATCTCCCGCTCCTGCTCGGCGAGCTTCTTGTCGCGCGGATCGGCGACCCGCCGCGCCGGCCCCCGCTTCTTCGGCGCCCCGGCCAGTTCTCCGCGCTCCCGCGCCGCACGCCACGTTGTGAGGTGCGAGGAGTACAACCCCTCTCGTCGCAACAACGCCCCGACCGCGCCCGACGTCTTGCACACGTCGGCCTCCCGGACGATCTTCCGCTTGTACTCCAGCGTGAACCGCCGTCGGGTCGCCTTCGCCACGACCTCGATCGCCGGCCCACCCAGCGCCTGCTCCAGTGCGCTCATCGCTCTCCAATCCTGCCTCGCCCTCGACTCTAAACTTCCAGGGGGTCACTGTCTCACTCATATTGGCAGAGAGGGCCAAGTGGTATAGTCGATCTCCCAAGGTTGATATAAGCACTGCTTCCCGCGAGAGAAAACGCTGCCACTCGTCCTCCTTTACATCGGCCTCCTTGAACGAGGTAGGAGGATCAACTACGGGCATCTTACCCGTGTCGATTGCTGCTTCGTCCGTCACGTAGAAGATCGTCCAGAGGCCAAAAAGAAGGGTGACGTAACGGAATATGTCAAACCCTGTACTTTCCTTGAACTGCCGATGAACTTCTGTGCCACTTGGAAGAGTCGGAAGAATCTCCACAGCCATTTCATAGCCGCGAACTAAAGAGTGAACTAGCCGACCTGGCCTGCTGAGCTCGTAGACGGGCAGGAGCCTCGTCATGAGCTCCTTCTTCTTCTCCCACTGTTCTGAGGGCAGATCGGTGTTCTGTAGGCGCAGAAGCTCATTCATTATCAGAGAGATGTTCCCAAAGGAATGGGCTGCCTCTCCACCTATGTCCTGCCCATCTTCTCGGCAAACGAGAGCACCCCACCGCATTAAGGCAAGAAGTTGCTGTCTGTGAAAAATTGCTGGCACGTAGGCGAGTTGCGGCTGTGTGTTGATCCATGCATTTATCCTGTCAAGGGAGGCTGGCGCAATGTAGGTCGCAGCAAGGGTCTGTTGTGCCTGTGGTTGTTGGGACCGAAGCTCGAGGTACCAATTGAGCCTCGCCGCGGTGGACAACACGGACTCAGCGCTGAACCCAGAAAGCTCCCTGATAAGATCGTTGATGTGAACGTCACGACCGAAAACCTCTGCATACGGGACAAAGCTCCTGAGAGGGATGGCAG
>JBGQHA010000442.1:0-2327 GCA_041497735.1 Dehalococcoidia bacterium
ATCGCTCACGGTTGCGGACATTCTCTACGTGGTGAACCACTACGGGAACACCTGCCCGCTGCTCGAAACGCAGATCGCGACGGCAACGCGCGCGATCGCCGACCCGACGTTCTCGAGCATGTTGTGCGATCCGACCTTCGCCACCGCCATGAACTGCGGCGGCGACCCGCAGTTCTTGACCGAGAACGTAGGCTTCCTTTCGGGGAAGGGGTACCTGCGCGGCAGCACCGATGTCCCCGGCCAGGGCATTCACTACATCAACATGAGCATCTGGGACGGTCTCTTCAATCCGGCCCACCCCGAGGGCCTGGTCTACAAGGGCGGTGTGCTCGTCGCGCAGCTCTACTACGCGGAAGGCGACGTCGTTGGATGGAGTCCAAACGCCATCAACAACGTTCGCGCCGTGAACACCGACTCGTTCTGCACGCCGGTGGGGGGCGAGCCGCCGGGCACGGGCTGTGGCTGGAGCGGCACGTTGGACGGCTGGCACTGGCACGCCAACCTCTGTACCTGGGCGATCGGGACGCCTAGTGCCGTCGCGCTGCCCGGGCCCACCAGTCAAGCAATCTGCGCAGCCACGGCCGCCGGTGCGGGCCACCCCTGCGCGGCCTTCTATCCTGCCGCCGGCTGGAACTGCACCTGGAAGGCCGGCGTCGGCTACATGGGCCACCTCTGGAACTGGCTGCCGAACGCCGATTATACGAGCGCCCAGGACCCGGGCCCTAGTGGACTCGGCGATTGTCAGGTGGCGTACTGCAATACGCTGGAAAACAACGGGCGGTTCGCGGATTGCTTCCCGGACGGTAGCACCTGGAAGGCGTACGACTGCCCGCAATAGAAGGCACTACTAGTCACAACCTAAGAGGCGCGCCGCAAGGCGCGCCTCTCCACTTCCGCCTTGCGTGGTGTACAATAGGCACCACGAGGAGGGCGCGATGAAGATCGGAACACTCGTGAAGCTGGCGGCATTCGGACTGGTGGCGGCGGTCGCCTTGCTGGCGCTGACACTCAGCCCCGGACGCAAGACCCCAACCGCACAGGCTACCTCGAACCCGCTGCCTCCCTTGATCGGCTGCCCGAACGTCGATGCCAGTCCGGACAACAAGGTCACGGTCGCGGACATCCTCTCTGTCCTCTTGCACTACGGCAAGAACCACGGCCAGAGCGGCTATGAGTACATCTGGGACCCAGTGATGCCTTACAACGATACGAACCCCACCGGCACCGGTCAGATCACCGTGGCTGATATCCTCTTCGTCCAGACCAAGTACGATCACATCTGCCCGCTGCTCGATACGCAGATCGCCGTCGCGACGCGCGCGATGGTGGACCCGACGTTCACGAGCACGTACTGCGATCCGAGCTACGCGACCGCGATGAACTGCGGCGGCGACCCCCAGTTCCTGACCGAGAGCGTGAGCTTCCTCGCCGGTAAGGGGTACCGTCGCGGCAGCACCGACGTGCCGGGGCAGGGCATTCACTATGTCAGTTTCAGCAACTGGGACGCCGTCTTCAACCCGGCGCGCCCGGAGGGCCTCGTCTACAAGGGCGGCGTGCTCCTCGCGCAGCTCTACTACGTGGACGGCGATGTCGTCGGCTGGGGCTCCGCGGCCACGAGCAACGTCCGCGCCGTGAACACCGACTCGCTGTGCAGCGCGCAGGCGGGCGAGCCGCCCAACACCGGCTGTAGCTGGAGCGGCACGCTCGATGGCTGGCACTGGCACGCGAACCTCTGTACAGCGGGCATCGGCCAGGCGAACGCCTTCGCCTTCCCCGGCGTGGGCAGCCAGTCGGACTGCGCGGGCTTCGCGTCGAGCCAGGGCATCTCCTGCACGTTCTCCCCGGCGCCCAACTTCAACTGCGCGTGGGACGCGACGGTCGGCTGGATGGGCCACCTCTGGAACTGGCTCCCGAACGCGAACTACACGAACGCGGTCAACCCCGGCCCCGGCGGCCTGAACGAATGCCAGGCTTCGTACTGCAACACGACCGAGGCGAACGGCCGCTTCGCCGATTGCTTCCCGGACGGCGGTTCCTGGAACGCCTACAACTGTCCACAGTAAACGAGACGTAGCGAACGGAGGGTGTCGTGAGAAGTGGAGTCGTGATGAAAATCGGTGCGCTCGGGTTACTGGCGTTGGCGGCGTTTGTTGTGCTGGCGCTCGCGCCTTCGACAGGGCCGCACGGCGCGGAGGCGACAGCGAACCCGCTGCCGCCGCTCATCGCCTGTCCGAACATGGACGCCAGTCCCGACAACAAGGTAACGGTCGCGGATATCTTGACGGTGGTCTCGCACTATGGCAAGAGCTACGGCCAGCCCGGATATG
>JBGQHA010000443.1:0-2323 GCA_041497735.1 Dehalococcoidia bacterium
ATCGCCGCGCTGGGGCAGGTGGGGCTGACCGGCGCCACGCTCCAGATGTTCAGCCATGGCATTATCACGGGCCTGCTCTTCGTCATGGTCGGGCTGATCTACGACCGGGCGCACACGCGCAGCGTCGATGAGCTTTCGGGGCTGGCGCACGTCATGCCCGTGATCGCCGTCGGCATGGTACTCGCCGGCCTGGCGTCGCTCGGCCTGCCTGCGATGTCCGGCTTCGTCGCCGAGGTGATGGTCTTTCTCGGCGCGGCCGGCCGCTTCCAGGCCCCGACGATCCTCGCCGTCGTGGCGATCGTGCTCACAGCGGGCTACATCCTGTGGATGCTGCGCCGGGTGATGTTCGGGCCGGTCAACGAGCGCTGGATGGCGCTGCCCGACGCCGTCGCCTGGTGGGAGCAGGTCCCGATCGCGGCGATGCTCGCGGTGATTCTGGCCGTCGGCATCTATCCGGCGCGCCTGATCGATGTGATCCAGCAGGGCATCTTCCCCATCGCGAGCCGGCTAGGGTAGGGCGATGCTGCAAGACCTCGATCGCATCGGCCCGGAGCTGATCCTGATGGTGGCGGCGGGCTGCGTCCTCGCCGTGGGCCTGCTCGATCGCGAACGCGAGCGCGCGTGGCTGCCCTTCGGCGCGCTGGGCGGCCTCGCCGCTTCCGCGATCTGGTGCGTGGTGCTCGTGCTCCGGCACCGCCAGGCCGTCGTCTTCAGCGGCACTTTCTCGCTCGACACCTTCAGCATCTTCTTCGTCTTCCTCTTCATCGGCGTCGCCGGTCTCGTGGTCATCGCTTCCGCGGACTTCGTGAAGAAGCTGCGATATCAAGGCGAGTTCTGGGCGGTGCTGCTGCTCGCCACCGCCGCGATGATGCTCCTCTCCGGAGCGCGAGACCTCATCCTGATCTTTGTAGCGCTGGAGATGAGCAGCATCAGTCAGTACATCCTGGCTGCCTTCCTGCGCGACGACCGCGCGACCGAGGCCGGGCTGAAGTACATCCTTCTTGGCGCGATCGCGTCAGCGGTGATCCTCTACGGCATGGCGTTCCTGTTCGGCATTTCGGGCACGACCAAGCTCGTCTCTGCCGATGGCGGGCCGAGCATCGCGTCGCTCGTGAGCCAGGCCGATCCGGGCACGCGCGCCGCGCTCATCGCTGCGATCGTGCTGCTCGCTTCCGGGTTCAGCTTCAAGGTCGCGCTTGTGCCATTCCAGATGTGGGTGCCCGACGTCTACGAAGGCGCGGCGACGCCCGTCGCGGCGTTTCTCTCCGTCGCTAGCAAGGCGGCCGGATTCGCCGTCATCATGCGCGTCTTCTACGAAGGCTTCGGGCCACACAGCTTCGTCGGGAGCGACTGGAGCAACGTCTTCGCCGGCCTCGCAGCGGTGTCGATGACCGCCGGCAACATCATGGCCCTGCTGCAGACCAACATCAAGCGGCTGCTCGGCTACAGCTCGATCGCGCAGGCGGGTAACATCGCGGTCGGCGTCGCGGCGATTGCGGCGTCGAAGGACGGCCTGGCCATCGGCCCGAGCGGAGTGACGTTCTTCCTGGCGGCGTACGCCTTTACCAACCTCGGCGCGTTCTTCGCGATTCTTGCCATCTCGCAGCGCATCGGCTCCGACAAGATCGAGGACTACGCGGGCATCGCGCGACGCGCGCCGCTGCTCGCCGGCGTGCTGGCGATCTGCTTCGTCTCGCTCACGGGCTTACCGCCGTCGGCCGGCTTCTGGGGCAAGCTGTACATCTTCAACGCCGCCATCCACAGCGACCTGGCCTGGCTCGTGATCGTTGCGGTCGTGAACACCGCGATCTCGTTCTACTACTACCTGCGTGTTGTCGGGACGATGTACTTATCGCCACCGTCCGAAGAAGGTGAGATATCAGCGAGCCCTATGCTCTCGACGGCCGTCGCCGGCGCGGGATTGGGCGTGCTCGTCTTGTTTGTGCTGCCCTGGCCGCTCCTTCACGCGGCCGAGCGCGCCGTACACGCGCTAGGGTAGCGCCTCAGGAAGCGGCAGAGCGGGGAGCAAACCCGCCTGGAACTGTAAGACGAGCGCCGCGTCTACGGCGTCGACGCGGCCGTCTCCGTTCACGTCCACCTTAGTAGCTGGAAGCCATGGGACGAGCCCGGCCGTGAACTGCAGGATCAGTGCCGCCTCGATGCAGCTCGTGCTAACGTCACAGTTGACAGCGCCGCCCGGTTCCACGATGTCCACCGGGGTGCCACCGTAATCTCTGCCCCAGCACTGGACGCGTCCTGCAGAGGTCATCGCGCAGGTGTGCCCGCCTTTGAGATTCACGACTGGATAAGCGAAGCCCCCTGG
>JBGQHA010000444.1:0-2313 GCA_041497735.1 Dehalococcoidia bacterium
GTGCGCGACGCGGACGCGTTGCGCGCGGCGTTCCAGGGCATCGAGACGGTGATCAACGCCGTGCAGTTTCCGAACAGCCCGATCGAGAACCGGCGCAAGGGCTGGACGTTTGAGCAGATCGATTACGCCGGCACGCTGAACCAGCTCCTCGCTGCGAAGAGCGCCGGTGTGCGGCGCTTCCTCTATGTCAGCGGGGTGGGCGCGGCGCTCGATGCGAAGCAACACTGGTTCGTGTTCAAGGCCAAGGCCGAGGAGGGCGTGCGCGCGAGCGGCATCACGCACGTCATCGTCCGGCCGACGTGGGTCTATGGCCCGGACGATATCTCGCTGAATCGATTCCTCGGCTTCGCGCGGCGGCTCCCCTTCGTGCCGACGTTCGGCTCAGGCAAGCAGCAGATGCAGCCGCTGTTCATCGATGACCTCGGCCGCATCCTTGCCGACGCCGCTGAGCGACCGGAGGCCGACAACCAGAGGTTCGAAGCGGGCGGGCCGGAGCGGATGACGATGGACGACGTGATCAAGACCGCGCTCGACGTCGCCGGCCTGCGACGGCCGCTGCTGCACCAGCCCGTCGCCGTCGGCAAGCTCATCGCCACGCTCGCGCGCGTGCTGCCGAACCCGCCGCTCACGCCGGACGCGATCGATTTCATCACGGAGCCGGCGATCGCCGACAACTCGGCGCTGGAGCGTGTCTTCGCGCCGAAGCTGACGCCGCTGCGCGAAGGGCTGGCGACGTACCTCCCGAAGACGCGCTAAACTGGCGGGCGCTATGGCGACCGAAACTGCCCCGGCCGAAGCCTTTCCCGTCACCTGGGGCGACTCGGAGGACGCCGAGCTCTGCTGGCGCTTCGACATAGAGCACACGCCGGACGTGGTCACGCCGCTCGGCTTCGATCTCTATTTCGGGCCGTTCCTGAACGGCTTCGGGTGGCTGCGGGCCTGCCTGCAGAACTACTACGTCTACAACTGGTGGCAGGAAGGCAACTACGAAAACGTGGCGAAGGATTTCGATACCGCGCAGCTGGTCGTCGCCGCGCGGAACTTCTGGGAGAAGATCGTCCCGGAGGTGGAGGGCTACACGGAGCGCTACCTCCGCACCGACTTCGATGCGCTCTCCGACGGCGAGCTGGCCGCCGAGATCGAGAAGCTGCCTGCGTTGCGCACACGTATGGGTCGCCTCCACACGCTGGCGCTCTTCCCCCACGGCGTCGGCATGGAGCGTCTGATCGCCACATACAAGGAGCTCGTGGCCGAGGATGATCTCGCGGCGGTGCGCCTCGTGCAGGGCTACGGCAACAGGAGCGTCGATGCGGGGCGGGCGCTGTGGCAGCTGAGCCGGCAGGCGGCATCGATCCCGGCGGTGCGCGAGCAGATCATGCGCGTCGATCGGACATCCGCCGGCGAGTGTATGGCGGCGCTGCAACGCGAACCACAGGCGCGCGAGTTCCTCGATGCGTTCGCGGCGTTCCTCAACGACTATGGGTGGCGGCGGGACCTCTTCGAGTTCGCGATGCCGACGTGGGCGGAAGACCCGCAGATCCCGCTCTGCCAGATGCGCGCGTATCTGGAGATGCCGGACTACGATCCCGACGCCGAGCAACAGCGGCTCGCCGCCGAGCGCGACGAGGCCATTGGGGAGACCCTGTCGGGCCTCTCGCCGGAGGACGCTGAGCGACTGCGCACGGTGATCGACGCCGCCCGGCACGTCGTATCGCTCCAGGAGGACCACAACTTCTACATCGATCAGCGCTGTGCGTTCAGCCCGCGGCGGCTCGTGCTCGCGGCGGCGCGTCGTCTCGTCGCGAAACGCGCTCTGGCCGGCGCGAATGATGTCTTCTACCTGCGCTCAGGGGATCTGCTCGCGGCGCTGGCGGGCGAGACCCGCGACGCGCAATCGATCGCCGACCGTGCGGAGTCCGAGATGCAGCGCTGGTCCACCATGACGCCGCCGCAGACGATCGGAGCGCCGCCTCCCGCCGATGAGTCTTCGCCGGCCGCGCTCGAGGGCCACCGCGCAGGGGAGCTGCGCGGTAACGGCGCATCGGCGGGTGTCGCGCGCGGGCCGGCGCGGGTGCTGATGTCGCTCGCGGACGCCGACCGCCTGCACCCTGGCGACGTGCTGGTCGCGCGCACGACGATGCCCGCGTGGACGCCGCTCTTCGCCGTCGCCTGCGCTGTGGTTACAGAGACCGGCGGCGTGCTCAGCCACGCCGCCGTCGTCGCGCGCGAGTACGGCATTCCGGCCGTGCTCAACGTTGTCGACGCGACGCGGCTGATCCGCGACGGCCAGCTCGTCGAGGTGGACGGCAGCCA
>JBGQHA010000445.1:0-2310 GCA_041497735.1 Dehalococcoidia bacterium
GCCTGAATGTTGTGCACGGTCCAGAATGTGTCGCCCAGGCATTGCTCGGAGAGCAGCATCGCCAGGGCGAGCCACGTCGGACCGCCGGCGAGGGGCGTCAGAAACGAGAGGGCGGCTGCCACCGTGTACGCGGCGACGACGCTGCGCCCAAGCCCGAGACGTCGCGCCGTCGCTCCAGCGAGCCACGCGCCAGCAAGAGATCCGATACCGCCCGAGCCCAGCAGAAGACCAAGCGTGAATGCGGAGAAGCCAAGTCCTTGGATCACCCACAGCCCGTACAGCGTGAGGATGAAGCCGCTGAAGAAGCTGTACGTGGCGACCATTCCCAGAATTGCGCGCAGGACGGGTTGATCTGTGACGGCCCGAAATCCTTCGGACGCCTCCGTGAGTACGGAACGCCGTTGCGGCCGTTCGTTGCTGGCCGGGCTCGGTATTCGGCGGAGGAAGAGACCCGATAGGAGAAACGTGATCGCGTCGACAAAGACCGCAACCGGTCCGCCCACGCTCTGAACGATGCCACCTCCGATCGCCGGGCTTGCGGTCGCAGTTACCGATTCGCTCATGCCGAGGCTGCTGTTGGCATCTATCAGACGGTCACGAGATACAAGGACGGGCAGCACGGAGCGGAAGGCGACGCTGAACATCACCGTCAGGCAGCCGGTGATGAACGAGACGACGTAGAGCTGCTCGATGCGCAGACTGCCGGCGAGCGCCGCGATAGGCACCGTCATCAGCACCGCGAACCGTCCGAGATCAGCTATGACCATGACAGGAATGCGTGGCAAGCGGTCTACCCACACGCCTGCGGCGAGAGCGAACAAGAGTACCGGGACGCTCGTGGCGGCCGCGAGGATCCCCATCTGGGCTGGCGTTGCGTCAAGATATATGAGAGCGGTCAGCGACAGCGCCCCGAACATCGTGCCGAAGTTCGAGATGGTGTTCGCCGCCCATAGCTTGAGGAAAGTCTGGTTGTGCAGAAGGTTCATCGCGCACCTCAAAGAAAAAAGCCACGGGTGGTTGCCCGTGGCTCAGGTGCGCCGAATCATCTACCTACTGTTTAGGCATTCCGTCTCACCAAGCCAGCGGGCCGTGCGTTGCGGTGCTCGAGAAGGACCAAGCACAACATGAAACCGAGACCTCCCTGACTGCCGGTTTACTGATAGCCTTTGCGGCGCAGGCGCTCCGCATCTGGTTAGATTGAACGAGAAGCTTGATGTCCTTGTCAACCAATCCTGAGCTGAAGTCCGCGCGGTCAAGCCGACGCCCGAATTCCTGAATAGAATGTCAGATTGATACGGATTCTAGCGAGTGCTAGAATTGCCCCGCTACTGGAACTCCGCCAATATCTGGCCCCGCCGGCAGACTGGAGAACCATCTCATGGTCAAACCTGAAATCCTGCAAGAGCTGCGCAAGGAGACGGCAGGCGAAGACCTCGATCTCTCTTGGATCGATAAGCCCGCCGCGCAGCGCGGCCTCCGCGTCACGCCCGGCAAGCGCGGCCTCACGCTCGAGGACATCAGCGTCGGCTCCTACGGCAACCCGCCCGAGACGACGCGCAACCAGAGTGGCCGCATGCGCGGCTCCGCTCCCCGGCCTGACGCGCAGCAGCTCGCCGCTCACTGGCTGATCAAGTCGGAGTCGTGGTCCGACTCCGCGATGATGCTGTACGAAGAAGCGCTGCAGCGCCAGTGGTCGTCGGCGACCGACGTGCCGTGGGAGGACATGCCCGAGCTCGACGAAGATCTCGAGCTGGCGATGTCGCAGCTCTGCACGTTCCTGACGCAGGTGGAGTTCATCGCCGGCGACGTGCCCGGCAAGTTCGCGCCGAACATCAGCGCCGATCACTTCGAGATCGGCCTCTTTCTCGCGTCGCAGATCATGGACGAGGCGCGCCACCTCGATGTCTTCCGTAAGCGCGCGCTCGCGAACGGCATCGGCCTGCTGCAGGCGGGCCCCGGTGCCGTCGGGCTGCTCACCGCGGAGTCGTTCGTCGACATGACGGCGAGCCTCCATCTCGTGGGTGAGGGCTTCGTGCAGTCGCTCTTCCGCATGGGTGAGATGATCGCGCACAGTGAAGTCGACAAGAAGATCTTCCGGCTCGCTGCGCAGGACGAGAGCCGCCATGTCGCGTTCGGCGTGATGCACATGAAGCACCTGCTCGACACAGAGCCGGAGCGCAAGGAAGAAGTACACACGTACCTCGACCGCATGGAGGGGCTCGTCGGCACGACGCCGAACCAGTCCGGCCTCACCGGCGGCGGTGACACGACCGAGGCGCTGGCGATCCTGCTCGGCGGCGGCAAGAGCGA
>JBGQHA010000446.1:0-2304 GCA_041497735.1 Dehalococcoidia bacterium
CCCATCGATGCGCCCGCGGATGCGACGGTGGGCGGCGTGCTCTCGGCTGGCGTGAGCGGCGCGTCGCGCCACGCCTACGGCCTCCCGCGCGACTGGCTCATCGGCTGCCGCCTGGCGCTCGCCGACGGCACGATCGTGAAGGCGGGCGGCCGCGTCGTGAAGAACGTGGCTGGCTACGACATGCAGAAGCTGGCGGTCGGCTCGCTCGGCACGCTCGCCGTCATCGTGGAAGCGACGTTCAAGGTCGCGCCGCTGCCCGTCGCGCAGGAGACGCTGTTGGCGACGTTCGACTCCGTCGATGCCGCCGCGCAAGCCGTTCGCGCCGCGGACGAGCGCTCGCTCGCGCTGCGGGCGGTGGCCCTTCGACAGGCTCAGGGCAACGCTACTACCGCCTTCTGGCTGTCGGGGCCCACCGCTGCCGTCGAACGCACCCGCGACGAGCTGTCGGAGATCTGCGCCGGCGCAAAGAAGGAACGGCTGGATGGTGACGCCTCGCAGCTCTGGTGGACCGATGTAGGGGCGGGTCTCGACCCGCCCTCCGCGCCAGCGGGCGATGACGTAGCGGTGCGCATCTCGATGCGACCGTCGCAGATCGCGGACTCCATCGCCGCGGCGCAGAGGAACGACCCGCCGTTCTTCGCCGATGCCCTCGCGTTTCCAACCACCGGCCTACTGGTCGCCCGCGTCCACGCTGCAGCCGTCGACCGGATCGCGGACGCGCGGCGCTTCGTGGAGGCTGCCGGGGGATCGTTGGTGATCCTGGCCGCGCCGGTTAGCATAAAGCAGCGCATCGATGTGTGGGGAGACGTTGGAAGCGCGTTAGCCCTCATGCGCAACCTGAAGCAGCAGTTCGACCCTCGAAGCACACTCAACCCCGGCCGCTACATTGGAGTTATGTAACGTGAAGAGGTCGATTTTGCAAAACGAAATGACAGAACGCGCTTGACGTGTATTCGTAGGGGCGACCTTTAGAGCCTGCCCTGAGCGCAGTCGAAGGGTCGCCACCTACGCCCGTTCCTAGGCGTCTTTGCACAACGAAATGGCAGACAAACACATCGAGCTGATGGACATGCCCTCCCCGGAGGAGATGAGCCAGTGCGTACACTGCGGCTTCTGCGCCCAGCAGTGCCCGACGTATCTCGTCCTCGGCACCGAGACGGACTCGCCGCGCGGGCGCATCCACCTCATCCGCGCGCTCGTCGACGGCCGGGCGGAGCCCACGCCGTCCCTCGTGCGTCACCTCGACCTCTGCCTGCAGTGCCGCGCCTGCGAGACGGCCTGCCCATCGGGCGTGCACTACGGCAGCATCATGGAGTCCGGCCGCGCGATGCTGGTGCAGCAGGGCCGTTTGCCGTTCGCCTGGAAGCTGCGCGTCCGCCTGCTACGCGAGACGTTCCCGCACCCAGAACGGCTGCGTGCGCTCTTCGGCCTGCTGCGCCTGTACCAGCGCAGTGGCCTCCAGCGCCTCATCCGCGCGACGCGGGTGTTACGCCTGCTGCCCGGTGGCCTGGCTGAGGCCGAATCGATGCTGCCCGCGGTGCCGTCGCGGTCGTTCGAACTGCCCGCCGCGTCAGCGAGCGCGGCACGGCGAGTCGCGATGCTCACCGGCTGCGTGATGCCCATCCTCTACGCTCGTACGCACGACGCGACGGTGCGCGTGCTCGCGCGCAACGGCGTCGCCGTCGTGCCGGTCGGTGCGCAGGTCTGTTGCGGCGCGCTCAGCCTCCACGCGGGCGATCGTCGGACTGGGCGCGAGCTGGCGCGTCGCAATATCGACGCGTTTCTCGCGGCCGACACCGAAGCGATCGTTGTCAACTCCGCCGGCTGCGGCTCGACGATGAAAGAATACGCGGAGCTGCTGCACAACGACCCGCAGTACGCAGAGAAGGCGCGCAAGTTCTCGTCGCTCGTGCGCGACGTGAGCGAGTACCTGGCAGCGCTCCCGGCATTCGAGCCGCCGAAGGGCCCCCTCCCCTATCGCGCCACCTACCAGGACTCTTGCCATCTAGTGCACGCCCAGAAGGTGCGCTCGGCCCCGCGCGAGCTGATGCGCGCCATCCCCGGTCTGCAGCTCATCGAGATGGGAGCGCCCGATCGCTGCTGCGGCAGCGCGGGCGTGTACTCCTTCGCGCAGCGCGAGATGTCGCTGCGCCTGCTCGACGATAAGATGCGCGATGTTGCCTCCACGCGCACCGATGTCATCGCGACGGCGAACCCGGGCTGCATGATGCAGCTGGAGGCCGGCCTGCGCCGGCACAAGCTTTCCGGCCGCGTCGTCCATCTGATCGAGCTGCTGGACGAAGC
>JBGQHA010000447.1:0-2302 GCA_041497735.1 Dehalococcoidia bacterium
ACGCGTGGACGGTGATCAGTCAGGGCGATGCGGAAATTACGAACGGCATCCTGGGCACCTGGGACACACGAGGTATCCCCAGCGGCCTCTACACGCTGCGCCTCGTCGTGAACGACAGCTCAGCCGGCCCGCTGACGGCGAGCGTCCATGTGATCGTCATCAACTCGGACGGAAACCAGGGCGGCCGCCGGAGATAGCCGGGACGCCTGCCCCGGCGTGACCCTGAGCCCGCCACGGGGCATACTGTCCGGTGGGAGACACTGGACTGATGCCAGAAGACCATCCCACGGATGACGGCTCGCCCGACAAAGATCGCGGGGCGAACGGCGCCCCCCGCTCCACCCCGCTCACGCCCGACCTGGAGCTGCGAGAGATCCGCCGGGGTGCGAAGCCCGGCTCCCGATTCGTCCGCCTCACCCCGAAGCGAGAGCTCCCCTTCCGGCGCGTGGGAGAAGGCGAGTTTCAGGCGACCGAGGTCGCCATCCGCCCGCGCTCCGGCCTCGAACGCTTCTGGCGCGGCTTCAAACGTGTCGCCGTCGGCACGCCGCTTGCTTCTTCGGCCGTCGGAGAGCAGAAGATCTCGAAGTTCAAGGCGCTTGCCGTCTTCTCCTCCGATATGCTCTCGTCCAGCGCATATGCGACGGAGGAGATTCTCCTCATCCTGATTCTCGCGAGTACGGGCGCGCTGAAGTGGTCGATTCCTATCTCGCTCGCCATCGCCGTGCTCGTCGGCATCGTCGCGCTGTCGTACAGCCAGGTCGTGCGCGGCTATCCGGGCGGCGGGGGCTCCTACGCCGTGGCGAAAGACAACCTGGGCACGCTGCCAGGACTCGTCGCCGGTTCGTCACTCGTGGTCGATTACACGCTGACCGTCGCGGTAAGCACCGCCGCCGGCGTCGCAGCGATCACCTCGGCGGTGCCTTCGTTGCATCAGTTTCGAGTCGAGCTCGCCGTCGCGTCGGTGTTGATCATCACGATCGCGAACTTGCGCGGCCTGCGCGAATCAGGCACCTACTTCGCGGTCCCCGCGTACCTCTTCATCCTGAGCCTGGGAGCGCTGATCGTCACGGGGATGGCAAAGCTCGCGCTGGGGCAGGACCTCACCGTGAGCGCACCGCCCCATCCCGTCGAGATCGGCGGGGGCACCGTCGGCCTATTTCTCATCCTGCGAGCGTTTGCGTCCGGCTCGACCGCGCTCACAGGCATCGAGGCGGTATCGAACGGCGTGCCGACGTTCAAGGCACCCGAGTCGCGCAACGCCAACATCACGCTCGGCTGGATGGTGGCGATCCTCACGTTCTTCTTCATTGGCCTGACCGTGCTTGCGCACCAGATGCACGTCGTCCCGTCAACATCGCTGACCGTCGTCGCCCAGATCGCGCAGGGCGTGTTCGGCAAGAACGTGTTCTTCTACACCGTGCAGATCTCGACCATGATGATCCTACTCCTCGCAGCGAACACCAGCTTCGCCGGGCTGCCGGCGCTCGCCTCGGTGATGGCGCGCGATCGCTTCGTGCCCAGACAGTTCGCCTTCCGCGGCGATCGGCTCGGCTTCTCGAACGGCATCATGGTGCTGGCGGTCGCCTCGGCAGGGCTGCTTGTGATCTTCGGCGCGGAAACGCACCGGCTGATCCCGCTGTACGCCGTCGGCGTGTTCACCGGCTTCACGCTTTCGCAGATCGGCATGGTGCTGCACTGGCGGCACGATCCGTCACCTGCAGCGCGCATCAGTCTTGTTGTCAACGGCATCGGCGCGGTCGCGACGGGAGTCGTCACGGTGATCATCGCCGGCACGAAGTTCATCGATGGCGCATGGCTCACGATCGGCGCGATAATCGCCCTGACCCTGCTCTTCTCGCGCATCAACGCCCACTACAAGCACGTCGCGTCGCGTCTTACAGTCGAAGGGGGGCTGGCTGCGGAGAAGATTTCCCGCCCGCCGGCGCCCGGCGCCCGCGAGCGCAGCCGCGCGCGCGCCGTCCTCATGCCGGTCGACGAAGTCAACTGGGGCGTGCTGCACACGCTCGACTTTGCCCGATCGCTTTCGGACAACGTAACGGCCGTACACATCACCGATGAGCTGGAGGAAGGCGAGGCTTTGCGCGAGCAGTGGGAGCGCACGGTCCCGGACACGCCCATCGTGATCATCGAGTCGCCGTATCGCTCGTTCCTCGCGCCCATGCTCACCTACATCGACGCCATCGACCGCGTCGATCCCGGCGCCTATATTACCGTGGTGCTACCGGAGTTCGTGCCGGCGCACTTCTGGGAGAGCTGGCTGCACAACCAGTCGGCCAGCCGG
>JBGQHA010000448.1:0-2296 GCA_041497735.1 Dehalococcoidia bacterium
CAGCTCCTTCCTCCCCGCTCGATGCGCGACGCCGAGTAGCTGAACGATCACGTAGAGGATCGACCCAGCAGCCAGCGTGAGGAAGACCATGCTCATGGCGTCGTTGGTGAACTGGCGTCCCAGGGCCGTGCCAAGAAACGTCGGGCCGCCGCCGATTACGCCCATGAGGAGAAGGAAGCTCCAGCTCGGCCGGTCGCCTTCCGCAGCGAGTGGCGCAACGATGCCGAAGCCCTCCGTCGCGTTATGCAGGGCGAAGCCGATCACGAGCACCGTCGCGAGGCTGATCTCCCCGCTCGCCGCGCTGCCGCCGATTGCCAGTCCTTCTCCAAAGTTGTGCAGGCCGATGCCAACAGCGATGAGCAGCGCCAGTCGCCGCGCGGCAGACCACGCCGATATGCCAGCCCGACGGGCAGACAGCTCGTCCGCCGCCATCGTCCCAGGGCCGAAGGACTGCGGCCGCGCGCCTCCTTCGAGCCAGCGTTCGTAGTAGACGAGGCTGAGGAGACCAGCGCTGAGTCCAATAATGAACAGCGTCCCGTAGCCGAAGACGGGCCCCAGCCCTCCGGCGCTGTCGCGCCAACTGCCCAGAGCCGCGTCGATCGGCTCCCAGGCGTGCGTGAGGACGTCCCAGAGGAGAAAGGCCAGAATGCCCACGGCGAGCGCGTTGAGAAACTGACGCAGGCCAGCGCTTGGGCCGCGCAGTCGCCCGATTGGGAGGCCGAGCAGGATCGTGACACCGGCAATGAAGCCAAGGACGAGGGTGTGCGACTCACTCACTGAAAGGATGCCTTCCGGTTCGGTTGATGAACGACGGCGTCCCTACGGGTCTTTGAGTTTCGACCGAGGTTCGTGGAGTTAGTGTCTACTAATATCCTAGCGTTGTCAAGACTAAGTTCACCGGTGTGGGAGCGTCGGCGTTCCGTACCATGGTCAGACGATGGGGCGGCAGCAGGTGCTCGAGGGGTGAAGCTTCGCGCCTCCCGGGCGCCGTACGGAGGATCGATTGGAGGGTTAGGCCGCTGCTGAAAGCGCCAGGACGCGTGCGGCTTGGCCGGCCGCGATGTCCGCCGCCCTCAGCAGCGACGAGGCGTCCTCGCCATCCTTAGGGAAGAGAGCTAGTCCAACACAGCCGTTGGCAGATGCCAGCGCCTCAGTGAGCCGGTCGCAGACGGCCTTGTAGTGCGCCGTGTGCGGGAGGATGATCCCCAGGCTGCCGTCGCGCAGGACCGCCGGCAGGTCTGTCCGGCGCAGGTGCTGCTCAACGGTCGTACTCAGCCACTCGCTTGCGCGGCCACGCCCATTCGCCCCCGGCTTCTTGGCCAGGAGCAACGTAAAGGGGGCGTTATAGCGCTTGGCGCGCTCGACTTCCTCCTGGAGCCGCAGGCGGAAGTACCAGTCGGCGTAGAGGCGGCCATTCTTGTGGTGCTGCGGGGAGAGCCGCTGCGCGCGCGCGTGCCACTGTTCCGCCTCCAGCGTGTGCGCGAAGAGGAGCCGCTCATCCGCCATTTCGCGGGCGATCGAGTCTACGGCAATGAACAGCGCGCTGGCGACGATGACGCCTGCGACCATACTCAGCACGACGCCCAGGACGAGATTGGGCCCTATTGCCGTGAAGATGGCCGCCATGACCACGACTGCGGGAGTCGCGATCAGGACGATTCTCACTGTTCGCGACCGCAGGTGCCGCAGCATGCTCAGGGGCGCCTCGACGAAGTTGAGCCGCATCGGTAGACTCCTAGCTATAGATCGGTAGTGCGAGGGTGATTCTGCAGCTTGAGCGAACGGACGTTCGGAGAATCGCAGAGATGTACCTCAAGGAGTACTCCGCAATGGACGCCTACACCTGTATTCGGACGAAGCGCGACAGCCGCTCCTACACAGACCAAGCGATTGATGACGAGACGCTCGCGCGCATCCTGCAGGCCGGTCGGATGGCCGGCAGCTCCAAGAACACACAGCCCTGGCGCTTCGTCGTCCTGCGCGACGCGGAGCGGCGTAAGGAGTTGGCAGCGTGCGGCCAGTTCGCCACGCCGATGCTCGCCGCGCCGCTGGCGATCGCGATCGTGCTCGCCCCCGGCGGCAACGCGTTCGATGCCGGCCGCGCGGCGCAGAACATGATGCTGGCCGCGTGGGAGCAGGGCATCACGTCGTGCCCCGTCGCGATGCACGACCGCGAGTGCGCCGCGCGCGTGCTGGGGCTACCGGACGATCACGTCGTCGCGATCGTGATCACCTTCGGCTATCCGGGGTCGGAGGAATCGCGTCACCGCGGCATCGCGCGCACGCCGCTCGCGGA
>JBGQHA010000449.1:0-2286 GCA_041497735.1 Dehalococcoidia bacterium
CACGGGCATTCCAGAAATTGAACGCCTGCCCTGCAAGGGCTGTCAGAAACGTGAGACCTCCGCCAATTAGGGCACCTTGAGCAACGTCATTCATGCGCCCACCTTCTCTTCCGCCCACACGACGCGGCCTTCGTAGATCGTCGCGACAATCTTGCCACGCAGCATGCGGCCGGCGAGCGGCGTGTTCTTCCCTTTCGAGGCGAAGCGCTCCGGCTCGACAACCCACTCAGCGTCCGGGTCGAGCAGGACGATGTCGCCAGGCGCGCCCTCCGCGAGCGAGCCCAGGCCGGGCAGCGTGCGGTCGAGGCCGAGTGCGCGCACCGGCCCCGCCGTTAGCCGCTCGATGAGCGTGGGCAGGTCGATGGTGCCGGCTTCCACCAGGGTCATGCACAGCCCGAACGCGGTCTCCAGCCCGCTGATGCCGAACGGCGCCGCGTCGAACTCGACGTCCTTCTCGTAGCCGGCGTGGGGCGCGTGGTCAGTCGCGATGGCATCGATCGTGCCGTCGCGCAGCGCCTCCACGCAGGCGGCGACGTCGTCGCGGCTGCGCAGGGGCGGGTTCACCTTCGCGTTCGTGTCGTACGCCAGCGCCTCGTTGCCGTTCGCGAACGCGACGGCGTGGTGTGTCAGGGTCAGGTGGTGCGGGGTCACCTCGGCCGTGACCGGCAGGCCACGCTCCTTCGCGCGGCGGACGAGCTCGATGGCGGCGCGCGTGGAGACGTGCGCGATGTGCACCGGCGCGCCCACCTGCGCCGCCAGCGCGATGTCGCGCGCGACGAATGACTCCTCGGCCGCGGCGGGCTGGCCGCGCAGCCCGAGCCGCGTCGAGACCCAGCCCTCGTGCATGACGCCCTGCGATGAGATCTCGGGGTCCTCGCAGTGGTCGATGATCGCCAGGCCGTTGATGCGCGCGTACTCCAGCGCGCGACGCATGATCTGACCGTCGGCCACAGGCGAGCCGTCGTCGCTGAACGCGACGCAGCCTGCGTCGAACAGGTCGCCCATCTCGGCTAGCTCGCGGCCCGCGCGATCGCGCGTCACGCATCCGATCGGCAGCACGCGCACAACGCCAGTTGTCGCGGCGGTGCGCAGCACGTACTCGACCGTCGCGCGCGTATCGATCGGCGGATCGGTGTTCGGCATGCAGCAGACGGTCGTGAAGCCGCCGCGCGCCGCCGCCTGTGTGCCCGTCGCGATCGTCTCCTTGTACTCGAACCCGGGATCGCGCAGGTGGCAGTGCAGATCGACGAAGCCCGGCGCGACGACGAGGCCCGTCGCATCGATCACCTCCGCGCCATCCGCAGAGAGCGCCGGCCCGGCGGCGACGATGCGCCCCTGGCGGATCAGCACGTCTCCCGTGAGATCGACGCCCCGTCCGGGATCGAGGATGCGTCCGTTGCGGATGAGAATGTCGGTCATTGAACAACCTCGTAGGGACAGAGCTTTAGCTCTGTCCAGGGCCGAGCTGAAGCTCGGCCCCTACATCACGATGTTGGTTTCGTTCCGCGCATCATCAAGTACAGCACAGCCATGCGCACCGCGACGCCGTTCGTTACCTGCTCCTCGATGAGCGAGCGCGCGCCGTGCGCAACGTCGGCCGAAATCTCGATGCCTTCGTTCATTGGGCCGGGGTGCATCACGACCGCGCCGGGCCGCGCGCGCGCCAGCCGCTCGCTGGTCACCTGGTACAGCCGCGAGTACTCGCGCAGGCTGGGCAGCAGTCCCGATGTCTGGCGCTCCTTCTGCAGCCGCAACGCCATGACGACGTCCGCGCCCTCGATCGCGCGGTCGAGGTCGTGCTCGACGCGCACGGGCGGGAGATCGCGCTCCTCGGCGTCGGTGTGTGCGCAGCCATCGAGGCCGGCGGGCAACAGGGTAGGGGGACCGCACACGACGACCTCTGCCCCGAGGGCGGTGAGGCTCCACAGGTTCGAGCGCGCGACCCGGCTGTGCGCGATGTCGCCCACGATGACGATCCTCCGGCCACGCACGTCGCCCAGCTTCGAGCGGATCGTGTAGGCATCGAGCAGCGCCTGCGTCGGGTGGGCGTGCCAGCCGTCGCCGGCGTTCACAACGCGGAAGTTGGCGTGGCGGGCGGCCAGGTACGGCGCGCCCGAGGCGTGATGGCGCATGATCAGCACGTCAGTGCCGATCGCCTGCAACGTCAGCGCCGTATCGATGAGCGACTCGCCCTTTTCGATGCTGCTGCCCTTCGCCGAGATGTTGATCACGTCTGCGCCGAGCACCTTGCCCGCCAGCTCGAACGACGCGCGCGTGCGCGTGCTG
>JBGQHA010000450.1:0-2283 GCA_041497735.1 Dehalococcoidia bacterium
GTTTCAATCCCTTACAGGGTGCTTTACTGTAGCAGTAAAACGATGCGTAATCTAGTGGGGTTCGCTAAAAATTACGCTTCGGCTTAGAGACGGAAAGCGAAGTGAGGGAGGTCCGCGGGGGGACTTCACACGGTCGGACTGGCGGTTGGTGCTATTCGGTTTAGAGCGGGAGTCACACGGTCGGGGTTAGCCTCGTAGCTGTGAGAAAGCGCAGAGGCGCGGTGGGGTCGATCGACCGTTCGGCAAATTCCTATTTTCGAGAATTTAGAGATGAGGGGGTAGCGGCCGGCTTCCTGATCGGGCCGGACCTCGGTCGTTGTTGACCGATTCTAGGGGCTGGTTTGGGGCTGGGCTAGCTTGTTGAGAGCTTCTCGCCGGCCATGACGCGGGCTAGGAGCCCTGTCAGAGTCTCTTTGATCGCCGAAGGTGCACCTTCTCCCCTTGGTTCAGGTTTCTTTACCCTTATAGGGTTAGTTAAGTGTGAAGTCTCTTTCACACGGTGAGAGACCTTCCGGAGCGAGCGCAAAAGCTTGCCGAGTCGCCACCATACCCAGGAGCGGATCTTGTAGAGGTTGGTCTGATACTGGCCGTGTACTGCGTTGCGGTGGGTGACTTCTAATATGCCTATTCTGGAGAGCTTGGTCACGACGTGGGATATCGTTTCGCGGCACGTGTTGAGAGCTTTAGCGTACCAGGCCTCGGGCTTGATTGAGTAGCGCGCGCCCACCGGGCTCTTTTTGGCTTGCTGGAGGCAATCGTAGTTGAGGAGTTCGAGGAAGCGGGCGTCGAGGCCGGTGAGTTGGTTGTAAGTTTGGCGGTCGAAGCGTCTTGGATGATTTGCTGCCGGCGTGCTTGGATTTTGCTCCATGCTATCTCTCCCCATGTCTCGGTTAGGTATGGCGTTAGGAGTTCTTCGAGTAGTTCCAGTTGGCGCACTTCGCACTTGTTAAAGGTGCAGTCTGCGAGCCCTTTGATCTGCTGCAAGAAGTCCGGGTGATAGAGCGGCATGCTGATTTTCCCTCCTTTTGGCAAAACTCGTTATTCTAGGCTCATTTAGGTCTATTTGTACAGCCACAACGGGTAGTGGTGGGTAGTGTGGCCGACCACTACCTGTAGACATTTTGGCGGAAATGGTGGGGGACGCTGCGGCGGGGCGGTGACGGCGCAGCCGGGGGTCTGTGGGGGGGAGTCTTGGCGCTGAGGCCGCTTGGGGCCTCTGCGCCTGGTTGGGGAGCGCTCTGCGAAAGCAGTGCGCGCGGGGTGGGTGGTGGTCCGGATTGGGCCGGAGCGGGCCCGGCGCGGCCGCGCCCAGCGTAGGCTCTGGGGGGTGGCGTCCGAGAATGGAGCGTAGCGACGGTTCTACTCGCGCGACTTCCGGGGGTAAGCGAGCGGGGGCGAGCGCACCCCCTCTTCCCGGCCAGCGCTTGGGGGCGAGCGGCGACGCATCGGAGCTGCGCCAAGCGCGTATAGAGTAAGCACTGACTGTGACTAAGATGATTGACCCTCTTTTCTGAGTAGGTGGGGGGAAGGACTGAGCCGCGCAAGCGGGGGGCGTAGGGGGGGACCCGCGCAGAGCGCCCTTTCCCCCGGATGAGCGGTCCCCGGATCAGTAGGAGCCTACCGCTACCGGGCGAGAGCGAGTGACGCCGGAGTGCCGAGCGAGCGAAGCCCATGAGGGCAAGGGGGAAAGGCTAGGGGTCCGGGGACGCGCCAAGGGGGAAAGGGAGCGCCGCGGCGAAGTCCGTGTGGGGTGGGGGTTATCTGTCCCTGTCTTTGCGTGCCCACCCCCAGAAATGGGGGGGTGTTGGTGGGGGGCAAGCCCGGGGGTGGGCAGGCGAGCGCAGCCTGCGCGAGCCGAACGCACGGGTGGGATAGACGGTGAGAGCGGAAGGCTGGTGGAAGGCTATCGGGCGAAATGAAGATGGAGCATCAACAATAAAAATGGCGGGGTGGGAACCGCCGCCGCCGGCGGCGGTGGTTGGGGGTTGGGTTCCTGGTTGGGGGGGTGGTTTGTGGTTGGGCGGTGGTGGAACTCTCGTAAATGAGTTTTTGCGCCGCGGGGTTTATCTGCGGAATTTCCATAGTGGAAGATGGTCCGACGATAAGGATAAGCGGCGGCGGCTTTTCGAGGATAAAAATAGCCGTGGAAATTTGATCCCTAACAATCATGTTCCCCATGGGAGAGGCGATTTTTTTAGGTGGGGAAAGAGAGAGCGTCTTTTTGTCTTACCCTTCGGGGATTTTGAGAGTCCTCTGAGAGTCTGCTTGGAAGGATCCTCGTAA
>JBGQHA010000451.1:0-2275 GCA_041497735.1 Dehalococcoidia bacterium
GACGCGCCAAGCACCACGGCTATCAGCAGCCAGATGTGGAGTCCTTTCACTCGATTAACCTCCCTATAGAAACGCTTTCCTGACGCTGGATTCGGTCGAGTCTAACAATGCGGTGCCGTTGGATCAATCGACGCGTTCGTTAGCTGCTGCCGTCCGGCTGGTGATCGAGGAACTCCATGGTCTTTCGGTACCAGGTCTCGGTGATCTTTCCATTAGACATAAGGTAGTTCATGAGCACCTCCAGCGTCAGCAGCGAGACGAGGTTGATCCCCTGCTCCTGGAGCCGCCGCCGCCCGCCCTGCTGCCTGTCGAGCAGTACGACCGCGTCGCGGACGATGACGCCGCCCTCGGTGAGCTGGAGGGCGGTCTCGAGGATGCTGCCGCCGCCGGCGAGGAGGTCGTCCATGATCAGCGCGCGTTGGTTCGGATGGTAGATGCCTTCGATGTCGCTGCCGAGGTCGTCGGGCCGGGGATGGAGGTAGATCATCGGGACCTTCGCCGTGAGCGAGAAGGCGCTCGCGATGTGCAGCCCGCCGAACGGTACGCCGGCGACCAGGTCGAACGGCTGCAACTGCGGGTGGAGCATGCTCTGCAAGGTCTGCAGCTCGTCCCAGACGATATGCGCCGCGCGCCAGAGAGCGGTCGGGTGGCTGATGAGGAGGCGGAGGTTGATGTAGACCGGCGAGTCGACCGTCGTGCGGCCGAGGGTGAAGCTGCCGAACTGAACGGCGCCCAGCTTCCAGAGCGTTTCCGCCAGCCAGAGGTTGCTCTTTCGCGAGGCGAGATGGCGCTGCGGCATCAGGTACCTGGCCCATAGGATAAGGGCTTCCTCTTCCCTGAGAAAGCCCTCATCGTATTGTGTTCTTGTCTCACGGCGGGCCCCACGCCTGGAAAAGCTCCCAGCGGGCCGGATCTCCCGGCGGAGATCGCATCACCACGAACCGTGGGGCGGACGCCGCTTCCGGGTGCCCTGCCGACGCCTCTCGACAGGGCGTTACCGATCGACTTGCCACACTCCTAAAAGGACCCGCAGATTGAGCAGCATACAGCTTCTCCTTTCCTGCGTGTGGTTCCTCTATAGGGACGATAGCGCCGCCCGGAGAGTCTGTCAAGAGTGTGCCCATCATCACGGAGGACTGCCGGCACGGAGGACTTCGGGGTTGACGCAGTGCGCCGGTCGCCGGCCGTCCAGCACCGCGAGCAGGTTGTCGACCGCAAGCGACGCCATCTTCTCGCGCGTCGCCACGCTGGCCGAGCCGATGTGCGGCGTCACGATCAGGTTCGGCAGGCGCAACAGCGGATCGTGCTTGGCCAGCGGCTCGACTTCGGTCACGTCTATCGCCGCGCCGCCGATGCGCCCCGATTCGAGCGCGCGGTGGAGCGCGGCCTCATCGACGACGGCGCCGCGGGAGGTGTTGACGAAGATCGCGGCCGGCTTCATGCGCGCGAACGCGTCGTCGTTGAACATGTGGCGCGTCTGCGGCCTGAGCGGCACGTGCACGGAGACGAAGTCGGCCTGCTCCAGCAACTCCTCGAAGCTTCGATACTCCACGCCCAGCTCCGGCTCGACGTCCGGCCGGCGCGTCGGGTTGTGGTAGAGCACGCGCATGTCGAAGCCGCGCGCGCGGCGTGCGACCGCCGCTCCGATCTGCCCCAGCCCGACGATGCCCAGCGTCGCGCCGTGGACGTCGCGGCCGAGGAGGAACGACGGGTGCCATGTCGTCCAGCGCCCTTCGCGTACCGCCCGGTCGCCTTCGGTGAGCCGGCGGGCCGCGGCGAGCAGCAGCGCGAACGCCAGATCGGCCGTCGCTTCGGTGAGCACACCGGGCGTGTTCGTCACCACGATGCCCCGCTGCGTACACGCCTCGACATCGATGTGGTCGAAGCCGACCGCCATTGTGCTCACGACGCGCAGGTGCGGCGCGCCTTCGATCAGCGCCGCGTCGATGTTGTCCGTTAGGAGACAAAGCAGCCCTTCCGCCGTCGTGAGCGCGCTGGCCAGCTCCTCGCGCGAGGGCGGCAGCTCCTGCGGCCAGAGGTCGACCTGCGCGCGCTCGCGCAGGCGGTCGACGGCGTTGCCGGGGAGCTGCCGTGTGACGTACACACGCGGCTTCGGCTTCTTGCCGAACGGTAAGCGAACGCTCACGCGCTACCGGACCCTGGTGCGGCGCTGATCCGGCTCCCTGCCGGAGGTGAACTGCGGCTTGTACGCCGGATCGCGGCCGGCGATCTGGTCCTGGTGCATGCGGTCGTGCCGGTAGTACGAGCGCAGCCA
>JBGQHA010000452.1:0-2274 GCA_041497735.1 Dehalococcoidia bacterium
ATCGCCGAGGGCTACGCGAAAAGGAAGTCGGCGGCCGAGTTCCGCCACTATCTCACTACGGCGATGGGCTCCGCAAGTGAGATGAAAGTCCATCTGACGATCGCGCAGGGGCTCGGCTACCGTAACGAGGATGACGGGCTAACGGCTGAATACGACATTCTTGGCCGACAACTGAACAAGCTGATCAGTTCCTGGAGGATCGGCCCTCCCGAAGTTCTGAACCAACAACGAACGACCAACAACTAGGAGGAGGAGGAGAACACCGTATGGACTTTGTAGATAAGCCGGAAGAAGCGACGTTTCGGAAGGAAGTGCGCAGCTTCATCGAGAGCCAGGCACCGAAGGCAGCCAAGGGGCTGAGCGGCGAAGAGGCGCTGGTCGCGAACTGGGACGACAACCAGGCCTGGTTCAAGAAGCTCGCCGCGAAGGGCTGGATCGCGCCGGCGTGGCCGACGGAGTACGGCGGCGCGGGCCTGACGACGATGCAGCAGTTCGTGCTGAACGAAGAGCTGGCGCTGCACCGCGTGCCGCGACCGATGCACCTGATCATCGGCCTGGGCATGGCCGGCCCGACGATGATCGTGCACGGGACGGAGGAACAGCGGAAGAAGTACCTGCCGGGGATCATCGGGGGAACGGACATCTGGTGCCAGGGCTACAGCGAGCCCGGCGCGGGATCGGACCTGGCGTCGCTGCAGACGCGCGCCGTGCGCGACGGCGATGACTACATCATCAACGGCCAGAAGATCTGGACCTCGCTGGCGCACATGGCGAAGCACATGATCCTGCTCACGCGCACGGACCCGGACGCGCCGAAGCACAAGGGCATCACGTACTTCATCGTCGACATGAAGTCGCCGGGGATCAACGTGCGGCCGCTGGTGAACATGGCGGGCTCGCACGAGTTCAACGAGGTATTTCTCGACAACGTGCGCGTGCCGAAGGAGAACATCATCGGCGAGGAGAACCGCGGCTGGTACGCGGCGATGACGACGCTCGACTTCGAGCGCTCGGCGATCGGCTCCGCCGTCGGCATGAAGCAGGGTGTCGAATCGATCATCGAATACGCACGTGAGCACGAGAGCGACAACACGAGCGCCCTGACGAAGAATCCGATGATCCGCTACGAGCTGACCGACCGCCTGCTGGAGGTCGAGATCGCGCGGATGTTCTCGTATCGAGTGGTGACGCTACAGAACCGCGGCCTGATCCCAAACTACGAGGCGTCGATGATGAAGCTCTACAACACGGAGCTGAACCAGCGCATCGCGCGGACGGGCGTGCGCGTCCTGGGGCTGTATGGCCAGCTCGACCGCGGGTCGGAGTACGCGCCGAACAAGGGGCGCAACACGTACACATTCCTGCGCTCAGTGGCGTACACCATCGAGGGCGGCACGAGCGAGGTGCAGCGCAACATCGTGGCGCAGCGCGGGCTGGGACTGCCGCGAGATTAGTCGCTGGTTGTTAGTTGCTGGTTCAGTCTTGCGATGCACGGAGGCATCGGTGGCGCGGTCTGAAGGAACCGGCTACGAGAGGCTGGAAGTCTACAGAAGAGCGATGGCTCTCGTGCCCAAGATTCAGGAGCTGATTCGCTCACTGCCTTCATCCGAGAGGTATGCGTTGGCAAGTCAGATGAGGCGTGCAAGCAGATCGGTTCCGGCCAACATAGCGGAAGGCTACGCGAAACGCAGGTCTTCCAGGGAGTTCTGTTCATATCTTACGACGGCTATGGGTTCAGCCAACGAGATGCAAGTGCACCTGACAATCGCCGCGGGACTAGCATATCTTCAAGACGGCGATCTGCTGTCTGCCGACTACGATATCGTAGGCCGCCAGCTCAACAAGCTGATCTCTTCGTGGCGGGGCGGTCCCCCAGAACCCGTGAACCAGCAACAAGCAACTAACAACTAGCCTCATGACTCTGTTATCTACCGAAAAGGAACCAGGCAGCCGAGCCAAGTCCGCGTCCGCTCGCCACGACGGGATGGTCGCCGCCAACGTCGCGCAGCACGACCGGCTCGCCGGGCGGGAGGAAGACGCCTGGGCGGGGCGCGCCGGCGCCTTCCAGGCCGATCCGCGTCGACCGCTCGATGCGCTGCTGTCGAAGATCGCATCGTATTTGCAGCCGGACGACACGCTGATCGATGTTGGAGGCGGGGCCGGGCGGCTGTCGCTGCCGCTGGCCGCGCGCTGCCGCGAGGTGCTGATCGTGGATCCCTCCCCTGCTATGGGAGAGGGCTTCCACGAGATCGTTGAGGCCGCGCGCATCAGCAA
>JBGQHA010000453.1:0-2268 GCA_041497735.1 Dehalococcoidia bacterium
TTCCAGCCCTCCGGCAGCGGCGCTTCCTCGCGGCCCTGCGCGATCGGCCTGCCGCCCTCCGTCTCGGTCGTCTTCTTGCCGTCGACGGGACGCGCGGGCCGGATGCGGCCCATCGTCTCCACGCCGCCGGCGATGATGATGTCGGACATGCCGGTCATCACCGCATGACAGGCCTGGATCGTCGCCTGGAGCGAGGTGCCGCACTGCTTGTTCAGGTCTGTGCCGGAGATCGTGTCGGGCAGGTCCGCCTCGAAGAGGTACATGCGGGCGCGGGTGAGGACACCAGCGAGCTCGACCGAGCCGATGATCGTCTCATCGATCGTCTTCGGGTCGAGCTTGTTACGCTCGACGATCGCCTTCAGTAGCGGCACCATCAGCTCGACGTGGGTGACGTCGCGGAAGACGCCCTTTTCGCCCGCCCGGCCAAACGGCGTACGCACCATATCGACAACGACTGCTTCTCGCATGGGAGATGGCTCCTTTCGGGATGGCTGGATCAGCAGGCTGAGGGTACCTAACGTGTACGTAAAGGGTCAAGCCTTGCTACCATCGAGATCATGCGGCTCTCACACCGATGTCCCAAGATGACGAGGCGCGCGAAGGCCTCGGCGTCCGCCTCCGGCGGACAGGACGCAGCTAAAGCTACGTCCCTACGGCTGCCACGTCCTGCTAAGACCAGCATCGGCAGCCCGATGCTCCGGGAGCAGCACAAGCGATGATGCACGGTGGGGGCGGTGGGGGCGGCGGCGGCATCTTTCGCTCCGCCTTCCCTGAGCAGGCCAAACCGCGACACGGCGCCGGCCCCGTCCTGCGCCAGACCGCTTCGCTCTTCGCCCGCTACCGACGGCACGTCGGCGTCCTCGCGCTGACGATCACCGCCGCGAGCCTGATCGGACTGGCGCCGCCGCTAATCATCCGCAAGATCATCGACGACGCCATCCCGCACCGCGACGGCGTCCTGGTCGACATGCTGGTCATCTGGATCATCGTCGCATCGCTCGGCGGCGCGCTGCTGAGCGTGGGGCAGACGTGGCTGAACAACATCGTCGGGCAGAACATCATGGAGGACGTGCGCAACCGCATCTACGCGCGTATGCAGCGCATGTCGCTACGCTTCCTCACCAGCACGCGCGGCGGCGAGATCCAGTCGCGCCTGACGAACGACGTGAACGCGATCCAGGACGCCGTGACGAACAGCTTCACCAGCGTCCTCTCGAACGCGATCACCGTCGTCAGCACGATCGCACTCATGACCGTGCTCGATTGGCGATTTACGCTGCTCGCCGTCGCGGCGCTGCCGCTCTTCATCTATCCCACCCGGCGCGTCGGCGCGATCCAGCGCCGGCTTCTCACGCGACAGCAGGAGCAGCTCGCGCAGCTCTCCGCGCACTCGCAAGAGACGCTCTCGATCAACGGCGCGCTGCTCGTGAAGCTCTTCGGCCGCGAGTCGCACGAGTATGAACGCTACCGCTCGATCAACCGCAATGTGCGCGACCTCTCCATCCGGCGGGCGCTGGTTGGGCGCTGGTTCTTCATGCTGCTGGGCTTGTTCGGCGCGCTCGTGCCCGCGCTCGTCTACTGGTACGGCGGGCACGCGGTCATCAACGCTGACATGCAGATCGGCACCGTCGTTGCGCTGGCGGCCTACGTCACCCGTCTCTTCACGCCGGTCACGCAGCTCCTCTCCACGCAGGTGACGGTCGAGAGCAGCCTCGCGCTGTTCGAGCGCATCTTCGAGTACACCAATCTTCCTGTCGAGATCGAGGAGGCACCGAACGCGATCGACATCCCCCGCGCGCGCGGCCAGCTGGAGTTCGATCACGTGTCGTTCCAGTACGTGCCGTCGCGCTGGGCGTTGCGGGACGTCTCGTTCTCGGTCCAGCCGGGGGAGATGACCGCGCTCGTCGGCCCGAGCGGCGCCGGGAAGACCACGGTCACCTACCTTACCGTCCGCCTCTTCGACGTCACGAACGGCGCTGTGCGGCTCGACGGCGTGGACATGCGCCAGCTGACGCTGCCGAGCCTCGCGGGCAATATCAGCATGGTCACGCAGGAGTCCTTCCTGATCCACGACACGCTGCGCGAGAACGTCCGCTACGGCCGGCCGGACGCGACCGATGACGAGATCATGGCCGCGGTGCGCACGGCGCAGCTCCAGGAGATGGTCGATCACCTGCCAAAGGGGCTCGACACCGTCGTCGGCGAGCGCGGCTACCGGCTCAGCGGCGGCGAGAAGCAGCGCGTCGCCATCGCGCGCGTGCTGCTCAA
>JBGQHA010000454.1:0-2259 GCA_041497735.1 Dehalococcoidia bacterium
CTGCAGCGACGCCAGGTCGGAGCCCGACCCGGGCTCGCTGAAGCCCTGGCACCACTGCACCTCGCCTGAGAGGATCCTTCCCAGGTGCTCCTTCTTCTGGTCGTCGTTGCCGTGGATGATCAGCGTCGGCCCGATCATCGACGTCCCCATGCCGCCGACGACCGGCGCGCGCGCCTCGGCGAACTCCTCGTTCATGATGAACTGCTGCATTACGGTCAGCCCGGCGCCGCCGTACTCCTTCGGCCAGGCCGGCGCGATCCAGCCCTTGTTCGCTAGCTTCTCGCGCCACTCCTTGATCTCCTCGAACCGCGAGCGCATGTCGCCGCCCCCTTCGCCGCCACCCATCATGCCGCCGCCCATGATCCCGCGGAAGCGCTCCGGCAGCTCGCTCTTAAGGAACGTCTTCACCTCCTGCCGAAAGCCTGTCTCCTCTGAGTTGTCTCTAAAGTCCATGCTCTGCTCCTTCCGGAAGGTTGCGTGCGTCGCGTCCTGTCGTCACTACGTTACGAATGTCATGCTGAGCGCAGCGAAGCATCTGATCCCTCGAGAAGTTGGCAGCGTTCTGCCTCCGACTTCGAGCCTCGAGCCTCGCACTGCCTAGATCAGTCCGCATCTCTCAACCCCTCGGCATCCCCAACCCGCGCTGCGCGATGATGTTCCGCTGGATCTCGCTCGTGCCGCCGCCGATCGTGCTCGTCGTCGCGTACATGTACCACGATGGCATGCGCCCGTTCAGCGCCGCGTACTCGCCGCTGTCGCGCAGCACCTGCCCGTACAGTCCGATCAGCGCCAAGCCCGTCTTGGCGATGCGCTGGTCCAGCTCCGTCGAGAACAGCTTCGCGATCGACGACTCGTGGTTCGGCACCATGCCGCGCTTCTGGATGCCGATCACCTGGTAGCTCAGCACTTGCTCGATCTCCGCCTCGATCGCTCGGTCGGCCAGCTCGTAGCGCACGAGCGGGTCGCGCGTGATCGTGCACGTCGCGTCGGTGCGGTGCTCCTTGACGAACTCGACGAAGTCCTGCACCGCGAGCGCGTGGCTCACGCCCGTCGCGATGCCCGAGCGCTCGAAGTCGAGCGTCGCGGTGCCAATGTACCAGCCGCGGTTCTCTTCGCCGATGAGGTTCTCCTTCGGCACGCGTACGTTGTCGAAGAACACCTCGTTGAAGTCGTGGCTGCCCGACATGTTGAGCAGCGGCCGGACTGTGATCCCAGGCGACTTCATGTCGAGTAGGAAGTAGCTGATGCCCTTGTGCTTGGGCGCGTTCGCGTCCGTCCGCGCGAGCAGGATCATCCACTGCGCCCCGTGCGCGCCGGACGTCCAGATCTTCTGGCCGTTGATCACGTAGTCGTCGCCGTCGCGCGCCGCGCGCGTCTGCAGCGACGCCAGGTCCGAGCCCGCGCCCGGCTCGCTGAAGCCCTGGCACCAGAACGCCTCGTTGCTGAGGATCGGGCGCAGGTGCTTCTGCTTCTGCTCCTCGGTGCCGTACAGGATCAGCGTCGGGCCCACCCAGCCCAGCCCGATGATGTTCGGGCTGCGCGGCGCGCCCATTAGCGCCATCTCCTGGTTCAGAATGAACTGCTCGATGACGGTCAGCCCGCCGCCGCCGTACTCCACCGGCCACGCCGGTGCGATCCAGCCCTTGTCCGCGAGCTTCGTCAGCCAGCCGCCCAGTGTCTTCCAATAGTCTTCGCGCGCGAACCGGCCGCTGCCGCCGCCGAACATCGCGCCGCTCTGCCCGCGACGGCTCAGCCCGTCCGGCAGCTCCGTCGCGATGAACTCGCGCACGTCGTTGCGGAACTGCGCCTCTTCCGTGCTGTCGCCGAAGTCCATTCTTCTCCGCTTCCACCATCCCCTCCCTTTAGGGAGGGGGACAGAGGGGTAGGTCTCTGGCCTTCTAAACCTCGAGGGTCGCCGGGATCAGCTCGGACACTGCGCGTACGCCCGGCCCGACGCGGCTCTTCGGCCGCTGCGCGCGCACCAGCTCCTGGTACAGCTTTCCCCACTGCTCCGCCTTCCCGCGGTCGAACTCGTCCGCGCAGCCGACGAGCTGCATCAGGTCGAGCGTCATGCCCAGGCCGAGGAACTGCCACGCCAGCAGCCGCGAGTCGACGTCGCGCCGCACGATGCCGCGCCGCTTTCCGTCGTCCAGCGTGTCGCTCACGAAGCGCACGAACGCCTCGAAGTTGACGCGCAGCGCGTCGCGGATCTCCGCGTCGTCCGCCTCCGAGAGCGCCTGGAACTGGATCTTCATGTTC
>JBGQHA010000455.1:0-2231 GCA_041497735.1 Dehalococcoidia bacterium
ACCGCCGGGTTCTTCCCCAGCCGATCGAGCGAAAAGCTCTCGATGAACTGCTCGCGCGAGATGATCACGGTGTGGTCATCGAGCGACCAGCCGAGCAGTCCGAGGTAGTTCAGCAGCGCCTCCGGAAGGAACCCCTGATCGCGATAGTCGAGCGCAGACATTGCGCCGTGGCGCTTGCTCAACTTCGCCCTGTCCGGTCCAACGATGACGGAGAGGTGCGCGAAGCGCGGCGGCTCCCAACCAAGCGCCTGGTAGACCAGGAGCTGACGCGGGGTCGTCGACACCCACTCCTCGCCGCGCATCACGTGGGTGATCTCCATCATGTGGTCGTCTATCACAATGGAATACACGCCGGTCGGGAAGCCGTCCGACTTCAGCATGACGAAGTCATCAAGCGTCGAGTTTTCGAACTCGATCTCGCCGCGCACGACGTCCTCGAACGCCGTTGTGCCGTCGTCGGGCATGCGAAAGCGCACGACAGGCGCGATCCCTTCGGCGCGTTTGGCCTCCCGATCCGCATCCGAGACGTCACGGCAGAGACGGTCGTAGCGCGGCGGCTGCTTGCGCTTCTGCTGCTCTTCGCGCACCTGCGCGAGGCGTTCGGGAGAGCAGAAACATTCGTAGGCGTGGCCGCGCTCGATTAGCTCGCGTGCGTAGCGCTGGTAGTGCTCCAGCCGCTGCGACTGAAAGTACGGCTCGTGCGGGCCGCCTATCTCTGGTCCCTCGTCCCAATCGAGGCCCAGCCAGCGCAGGCTCTCGTAGATCCCATCGAGCGCGCGCGGGTCGTAGCGCACCTGGTCGGTGTCCTCGACGCGCAGGATGAACGTACCGCCGCTGTGCCGCGCGAACAGCCAATCGAACAGCGCCGTGCGGATGTTCCCGACGTGCGGAATGCCCGTCGGGCTGGGCGCATAGCGCGTGCGAACGGTCATGCGACGATTGTAACGTAGGGGCGCCCATCCGGTCGCCCAGGGCGAGCAGATGCTCGCCCCTACAGCACCATGCGTCACTCGCGAGGGGCCAGACCCTTCGCTTCGCTCAGGGTGACAGTCGTCTACCGCACGAAGCGGCTCGGGATGCGGAACGCGCCGAGCAGGCCGAGCAGCGCCGTCTCGCCGATCGAGACGGCGGAGAGCACGCCGGGCAGCGCGAGTGGGCGGTCCTGTCCGTAGCCGACGAGGCCCATCTGCATGAAGTCCTCGATCTCGTGCTTGAGGTCCGTCCAGCCGAGCGCCACGCCGAGCGCGACGACCACCGCGGCGGCAAGTACTGCGAACGTGAGCGTCAGGCTCGCCGCGATCAGCTCCGGTGTCGCAGCGAGGCTCGAGCCGGGTGTCGCGTAGTAGCGGTTGACGAAGTAGTTGGTCATCGCCGGCACGACGAGCAGGCCGAGCACGAGAGCCCAGGTGATGAAGAACTCCAAGACCGACCTCCTTGCCGGCTGCCGCCAGGCTAACGTGCGCGGATTGTAGCAGAGCAGCGCTGCTTGCGCACAACCGATGTAGGGGCCGAGCTTTACCCAGCACAGGACAGAGCTAAAGCTCTGTCCCTACGAAGTCCGCTCCAGCTCGGCGAGCACGGCGCGCAGGTCTTCCGGCAGCTCTGCCGCCAGCTCGATCCGCTCGCCCGTGCGCGGGTGGCGGAACGCCAGGCGCGACGCGTGCAGGAACTGCCGTCGCAGCGAGGGCGCCGCCGCGCGCCCCCGGCCGTAGACGCGGTCGCCCGCGACGGGATGCCCGATCGAGGCGAAGTGGACGCGGATCTGGTGCGTGCGGCCCGTCTCGGGATACGCCTCGAGCAGCGTGCGGCCGTCGATCTCGCGCAGCACGCGGTAGCGCGTGCGCGCTGCGCGGCCGCCCTCCACAACGGCCTGCTTCTTGCGCTGCGCCGGGTGGCGCCCGAGCGGCGCATCGATCACACCCTCGCGCTGCTTCAGCCGGCCTTCCACCAGCGCAATGTAGGTCTTCTCCACCTGACGCTCCTTGAGCTGCCGCGCCAGCGCGGCATGCGCTTCGTCATTCTTCGCGACGATGATCAGCCCGGATGTGTCCTTGTCGAGCCGGTGCACGATGCCCGGCCGCCGTTCCCCTCCCGCGCGCGAGAGCGCCGGCGCGTGCGCGAGCAGGGCGTTCACCAGCGTACCCGCGCTGTGGCCGGGCGCGGGATGCACCGCCATCCCTGCCGGCTTATCGACAACGAGAATGTCTTCGTCCTCGTAGACGATGCGCAGC
>JBGQHA010000456.1:0-2215 GCA_041497735.1 Dehalococcoidia bacterium
CCAGTGGTCGAACTGTGTGCACGGCTCCGCCTCGCCGACGATCATGCTCAAGAGCGCAGAGTTCTTCCGCGAAGAGATCGATGAGCACATCCTCAACCGGCGCTGCCCGGCGCAGGTCTGCCGCGACCTGATCCGCTACGAGGTCTTCGCCAACAGCCCGAAGCTGCCCGAGGCGGCGGAGATCTGCCCCACGGAGGCCGTGGTGCAGGAGGGCAAGGGCTGGAAGATCATCGACGAGCGCTGCATCCGCTGCGACGCCTGCCGGGAGGTCGCTCCGGACGCCATCCGCGTCGTCGATGCGCCCGCGGAGGCCCTCCAGATACGCGTCGAGGAGGTCGGCCTGGACGCGCGCGGCACCATGCAGCACTAAGCCCAGACCTCGCCTCCCGGCGGCGGCAGGCGCCCGTTCTCAGCCGCTGGGCGAATCTAGCCAGCTTCGGCCCCTGTACGTGATTTCCCCTACGGCCGAATATCTCTAGGTATGGACTCGTCAAGGACGCTAAGCGGCCGATTGGGCAGTATTGTCCTCTACCCGGCGAGGCATATCCACTGGAAGATCATCGCGCCCTACGTGCTGCTCACGATCGTGTTCGCAGGCGTGGGCACGTTCATCGCGGCCCGTCTCGTCACCGGCTCCCTGAAAGAGCGCTTCGATAACCAGCTCGTCGAATCGGCGCGGGTGGCGTCGGACGCTGTCGTCCGGCGCGAGCGCGCGCACCTCGAGGTGGTGCGCGGCGTCGCGTTTACGGACGGTGTCGCGACAGCGGTCGAGTCGGGCGATTCTGCGAAGCTCGGCACGCTCGTCCAGCCACTCGCGACGAATAACAAGACGGAGCTGGTGCAGGTGTTGAACGCGCAGGGTCAGCGCATGCTGGGCCTGCGACTGACCGACCAGCAGGCATTGCGCTACGCGCCGCTCGATGACACGTCCCAGCAGTCGAGCTGGCCCATCGTGCAGAGTGTCATGTCGAGTAAACAGGACAGTCTGGGCGACAAGTTCGCGCAGATCGTCGGCACCAAGGACGGCTACGCGCTGTACACGGCGGGGCCGATCTACGACGGGGACAAGCTTGTCGGCGTGGTGCTGGTGGGCAGCCTGCTCGATTCGTTCCTGCCCGCGGCGAAGACGGAGGCGCTGGCGGACATTACGATCTACGACTTCGCGGGCGCGCCGCTCGCCACGACGTTCGCCAGCTCAGACAGCCCGAGCGACGCGTCGCTCACGCCCAGCGACAAAGCCCTGGCCAGCTTCGATAAGCCGGACGGCGTGCGCGAGAGTAAGACGCTCTTCGGCCGCGGCTTCGATCTGGTCTACGGGCAGCTCGTCGTGCGCAACCAAGTCGTCGGTGTCTACTCCGTCGCGCTGCCGCCGTCATTCATCCTGTCCGCCGCCGGCTCCACCCGCTGGCAGATGGGGCTGCTCTTCGCCGTCGGCATGCTGGTCGTGCTCGCCTGCGGCTGGGGCTTGGCGCGCAGCCTGACGAAGCCGCTGCTGCGCCTCGTCCGCACGGCGCGCGCGGTGACGGAGGGCGATCTCACCGCGCGCTCGGGCGTGCGCACAGCCGATGAGATCGGCGTGCTTGCCGGGTCCTTCGACCAGATGACGGAGCGGCTCCAGAGCCAGCACCTCGCGACGGTGCGCGCGCTCACATCGGCCATCGATGCGCGCGACCCGTACACGGCCGGCCACTCGGCGCGCGTGGGCCAGCTCGCGGTCGATATCGGCAGCCGGCTCGGGCTGCCGGAGTCGGCGCTGCAGCATCTCGAGATCGGCGGCTACTTGCACGACGTCGGCAAGATCGGCGTGCGCGATAACGTGCTCCTGAAGCCCGGCTCGCTCACGCCGGAGGAGCGAGAGCTGATCGAGCGGCACCCGCGCGTCGGCCTCGACATCCTGGCGGCGGTGGAGCTGTCGCCGGAGGTGATCGCCTTCGTCGGCGGGCACCACGAGAAGCTGGACGGCAGCGGCTATCCGGCCGGCCAGCACGCTGATCACATCTCTATCGTCGCGCGGATCGCGGCGGTGTCAGACATCTATGATGCGGTCACGACAGACCGGCCGTATCGCGGCGCGATGACCCCGGCGCAAGCGATCGACATCATCAGGCGCGAGGCGGGCCAAGGGAAGTTGGACCCGGCCGTCGTTGCAGCGCTTGAGCAGGTGCTTCCAAGCTGGGAGCGACGCCGGAGGACGGACCCAGCCCTGAAGGGATTC
>JBGQHA010000457.1:0-2215 GCA_041497735.1 Dehalococcoidia bacterium
CCGACGACGCGCAGGTCGTGCCCGAGCTTGTTTGCGAGGACGGCGATCGTAGCGTGCTCCAGCGCGTGGTTGCGCCGCACCGATCCGACCATGTGGCCTATCATATGCGCTCCAGCGCCAGTATATCACAGGTGTGAATAAGGACCGGCTTACGGCGTGCCGGGCGTCCCGGGGGTAGCGGTAGCTTCGGGCGTCAGTTCGGCGAGGGGCTGGCGACCGGCGTCGGTATGTAAAGTCCCGCGTCGAACTGGAGGATCAGCGCCGCATCGAGCGGGTTCACCGAGCCGTCGCCGTTGGCATCGGCGTTCGCGACGCAGCCCAGCGACGGCACCAGCCCGGCTGCGTACTGCAGCAGCACCAGCGCGTCGACGGGGTTCGTCGCGCCGTCGCAGTTGACGTCGAACCGGCGCGAGAGCACCTGCACGCGCACGACCTGGCCCGTGATGAGCGACTCGATATCTACCCAGCCGCTCGATCCCTGTGCGTTCGTCACGGTGATCGTCAGCGTCGGGCTGCGCTCGCAGTCGTTCGCGCACGCGACGTCCTGCGAGATCGCGACGCCGCCCTGCTTATCGAGCGAGATCCAGGACTGGCCGGCCACCGCGCGCCAGGGGAGGATGCGCGAGCCGGTGTTCGAGATCACGATCTGGCTCACGTCGTCGCTCACGGCGCTGCGGCTCGTCGCGAGCGTCGGCGCGCCCAGCAGGTAGCCGGCGGCGCCGTCCTCGGGCCGGGGCGTGTCGTCGTGGTGCGTCGGCTGAGGGGACGGGATGTCCATCGCCGCGCAATCGAACGTCGACGACGCGCACGCGGACCAGTGGGTCAGGTCGAGCGGGCCCGACCAGAGCGGATCGCTCAGGTTGGGCAGCGACGCGGACAGCGGCGTCCAGAGCTGCGTGCCGGCGACGGAAGGCGGCCGCGCCATGCAGCCCAGCACGATCTCCTGGTACGGATAGTTCGAGTAGCTATGACCGTAGCCATCGCTCAGGGAGCCGCAGCTGAAGCCGGTGCGCGGCCAGGCCGCGTAGGTCGGGTCCATCGGGTGGTTGCTGCGGTTCGCGCCGGGGCCGGTGAAGCCGTTGTAGCCCCACAGCGCGAAATACCAGTTCTCGACGATCGCCGGATCGCTATCGGTGTCCGTGCCGGTGATGGGACGGTACTCCGGCGAGCCATTCCACTTGTCGGCGAGGATCACCGCGCCGCGCCCGATGTTATAGAGGTAGTCCTCGGCGACGAGCGCCTGCTGCTGCGACGGCTGGCCGCTATCCGCAGGGGCGGTCATGCCGCTCGTCACCTGCATGATGCCGTGCCCGCAGTCGAACGACACCAGCGCCGGCCCGACGGAGCTCCACGGCGTCGATGTCGCGCCCTGCGCCAGCGCGCTCTCGATCCAGCCGATCGCTTTGAGCAGCGTCGGTGGGATGTACGGCGTGTCGGCGATGCGCCGGTCGGTTCGCGTGCCGGTCTCGATGCGCGGCGTGCCGAAGAACGTATCGGTCGGGAACAGCATGTTGTACGCCGCGAGGTTGAGTCCGGTGAGGTACGCGCCACGGTCCCTCGATGCCTCGTAGGTAGTCGGCGTGCGCGAGAACGCGCACGCGTTCGCCTGGGGTGTCGCTGCCGCGTTCGACGCGGCATACGCGGCGAGCAGTAGGAGCGCAACGATCAGCAGGCGCGTCACGGCGCAGTCAACCCTTCGAGGGCCTCAGGACGCAGCCACCCGGCAACTTCGACGTCGCTCTGCGGCGAAAGCTGGTGGCGTGCGCCGCTCGCGTCGATCGCGACCACGTGGCTCGGCCCCGGATCGGCCGGCGATGCGCCCTCGAACGCGCGCGCGACGAGCCAGGCGCCGTCCGGCGACCATGACAGCGGCACGTCGAAGCCCGAAGCGGGCGCGGGCAGCGGCGATCCAGTCGCAGCTTGTCCTGAGCCTGCCGAAGGGCCGCCGCTCGGTATCTTCAGCGCCGCGCGCTCGTCGCCGCTCACGTGGCCGACGGTGATCGCGTCAGTGTTGTCCCAGATCGGGTTGAACTGCGCGCCTGCGTCCGCGCCGAGCGGCGCAGTGACCGATCCGTTATCGATGTTCAGCACCTGCGCGACAAACGCCGTCGCGCGGCCGGCGGGTTCCTGCGCGAGATACGCGAGCTGCTTGCCATCGGGCGAGAGGTGGCAGTTGCGCGCGATGCCGTCGCTCAGATGCGCGACGGGCTGCGGC
>JBGQHA010000458.1:0-2206 GCA_041497735.1 Dehalococcoidia bacterium
CAGGATCGCGAACGCCTCGCGGGTGGCGGTGTCTTTGTCGTCCCAGCAGAGCATCGTTTCGCCCTTGTCGAGATAGCGCTGGAGCTCGAGGCGGCGCTCGGGCCGGTGGAGCAGCACGTATTTGAGGTGCGCTATGCCGTAGGCAACGTGGCGCGCCTTGTCCTGCATCGCGAGGCGGAAGAGGAGCTTCTCGGCCGCGTGCGGGAAGAACGCCTCGCAGAACCCGTACTGCGTGAGCGTAAAGCTGTCCTGGAGCACCATCTGCACCGCGATGAACTCGGTGAAGTTTCGGGCGTCGGTGGCGGAACGGAAGCCCCAGCCCGTGCTCTGGATGCCGAGACCGCCGCCGTTCGCGAGCGCGCGCTTGCGAAACACCTCGGCGTGGCGCGCGCCCTCGAAGATGACGGTGGCGAGGTAGAGCTTCACTTCGTGGTAGCCATAGCTGAGCTCGGGCTCCCAGCCGGCGATGATGTCGGCCTCGAGCTGGCCCTTCTCGCTGAAGTGCGTGCAGATCTGGCAGATCGCGCGCTCCAGGTCATCCGGCAGCGGCTGCAAGCTGTCCCACGCGATGTCGGTCGCGGGACGCCAGCGACGCTGGATCGCCTCTTCGTAGAGCGCCGCGGCGTTGTCGGACCAGAGCTCCTGCTTCTCGTAGATGGTGTAGCCCATCGCCTCGACGCCGGGGACTGCGACGGCGCCGCGCGGCATCTCGGTCTTGAATTCCCAGACGTCGGGGATGTCACCGTAACGGCCGATGTTGATCGCTTCGAGCGTGAGGCCCTTCTTCGTCGGCTTGGCGCGCGTACCCCATTCCGTCGGAACGTGCATCCAGGAGAGATCGAGCTGCGTCGTAGGCGCACCGTTGCCGCCGCCCGTGTCTTGCTGCGCGATGAAGCCGCGCACCTGTTCGGCGGTGACGCCCATGCTCATGTAGCGGGTCAGATCGGACGGTTGCGCGCCGCGCCCGAGGAGCATGACGAGGAGGTCTTCGGGCCAGCCGGCGGCCTTGGCGCGCTCGGCCAGGTCGGGCGGGATCTCGATCGCGGGAGCGGCAGCGTCGTCGGGCATCTTCCCGATCTCCTTAGCTGAGCGATTGCTTAGCGGTGCGGAAGCATAGTGCCGTAGCCAGGGGGCCGGCGTCAAGGGCGGTGTCCGAGGACTGCATTTGCAACCCTTGGAAGGGCAGCCAAGAACTCCGGGCCGTTGATATACTCGCCGCGTGAATCACCAGGCAAACGCCTCGTCGCACGAAGACCTCTCGGTCTTCGCAGATGCCTTTCGGAACGCGCGGCTGCAGGAGTTCCGCGCGGCGCGGCCGGGTTTCCTTCGAGCCGTACGCGCAGACATCGATGCCTACTGCCTCAACCGCGCGGAGCCCGTCCCCCGGTCAACGTTCGCCAGGCTGCGCGCGGCGCTGCGGCTCTGTCATCCCGCCGATGACTTCCTGGCGCTGCTCCTCTACCGGCTCCGCGTGGCGCTGGCCGACGCCGGCGTGCCTGTCCTCCCGCGAATCCTCCAATTCCTGAGCGCACAGCTCTCCGGCATCCGGATCGGCAGCTGGGTGTTGATCGGGGAAGGGGTCTACTTCCCTCACGGCCAGGTAATCATCGATGGCTTTGTCAAAGTAGGGCGCGGCACTATCCTCTGCCCCTGGACCGGGCTCGGCCTGGTGGAGGGGAGCTTTACGGGGCCGACGCTGGAAGAGAACGTCTTCGTGGGCACCGGCGCGAAGATCCTGGGGCCGGTCACGATCGGAGCGAACGCGCGTATCGGCGCGAACGCCGTCGTGCTGAGCGACATCCCGGCGGGCGCGACGGCCGTCGGCGCGCCGGCGAGGGTGGTCGAACATACCGCGGACGGGCCGTGAAGCGCTTGGAACTCCAGATCCCAGGATCACCCGGCCGGTGTCGGTGCGCTGCAAGCTGAGGAGGCGGATCTAGTCGCGAAGTGGCAGCCACCCTGTAACGATTAGACCCGGCACTAACAGGTCGCCCCCGGCGTTGCGCGACCGGGGGCGATCCATCGTTCGTCGAGCGGCTAGCTAGTCGCCTTTGCTTCTTCCTTTGGCGCGAAGCGGTTCTTGAGGTCCTTCGTCACTTGCTCCGGCATGAGCTTCGACAGCTCATCGAGCGTCATGACGTGGTCCGGCCGGATGTCGGCGATCACCTGCGGCTCACTGTAGAGGCCGATCTGGTTGCCGGCGACC
>JBGQHA010000459.1:0-2197 GCA_041497735.1 Dehalococcoidia bacterium
AAGCGCAGCGACTGGCTGAGGTAGATCACCGTCGCGTTGGGCGCAAGCTTCGTTCCGAGCGCGGCCGAAACGAATCCGGCGCTCAACATCCCGTGCGCGAGGCGTTTCTTGAAGCGCGTCTTCGCGGCGTACGCGTCATCGAGGTGGAGCGGCTGGTTATCGCCGGTCACGCGCGCAAACGCACGGATGTCGTCGTCCGAGACGGTCTTCGTGAACTCCGCCGTGTCGCCGATCTTGACGCCGAGCACTGATTCTTCTGGCATTGCGCATCGCTCCCTGTGTAGGGGCGACCTTCAGGTCGCCCGCTGCTTCTCCCATTTCGACTACGGAGCGGGAGGTCTAAAGACCTCCCCTACGACTTTCTTGACGACAGGCTAAAGCCTGTCCCACGAACATATCGCCGCCACGAAATTATATGTCAGTCATGCCGGGCTTCGTGGCGTTGACCAGGATCGCCATGTTGCCTTCCGGCGAGCGGCCCTCGTACATGAGCTGGTGACACAGCCCGACTTCGTCGAACTGGTAGACGTGCGCCAGCGCCGGATCGACCTTTTTCTCCCACACGAGCTTGTTGATCCCGGCCGCCTGCTCGTCGTTCGCGAAGTGCGAGCCCTGCAGGCGCTTCTGGCGCATCCAGAGGTAGCGCAGGTCGACGACCGCGTCGTAGCCGGTGGTGCCTGCGCAGATGACGACCATGCCGCCGTTGTCGCAGACCAAGATCGATGTCGGGATCGTGTCCTCGCCGGGGTGTTCGAAGACGATGCGCGGATTGCGACGCTCGCCCAGCGCGTCCCAGAGCGCCTTGCCGAACGCACGCGCCTTCAGCAGCCACTCGTTGTACTTGTCCGCGTCGGTCCAGCGCGGGGGGATGCCCCAGTGGTCGAACTGCTTGCGGTTGATGTAGCCCTTCGCGCCGAGCTTCTTCGTGTACTCGCCCTTCTCATCGCTCGACGTGACGGCGATCGGGATGCCGCCGAGCGCTTTCGTGATCTGGATCGCCATGCTGCCCAGGCCGCCGCTCCCGCCCCACACGAGCACGACATCGTTCGGCTGCACGGTGTGCGGCGACCAGTTGGTGAGCATGCGATACGCCGTCGCGCCGACAAGCATGAACGCGGCCGCCGCCTCCCATGTCAGGTGCGGCGCTTTCGGGACGCATTGGTGCGCCTGTACCTTGGTGAACTGCGCGAAGCTGCCCCAGTTCGTCTCGTAGCCCCAGATCTTCGCGCTCGGCGCGATGATCGGATCGCCGCCGGCCTTGATCCAGGGATCGTCGTCGTCCCAGACGCCGCAGTGGACGACGACGTGGTCGCCCACCTTCACGTTCGTCACTTTGTCGCCCACGGCATACACGATGCCTGAGGCGTCGCTGCCGCCGATGTGGAAGCCCGAGTCGTCGCCGAGCTGCGCGTGCACCTTGATCACGTCGACGGGCGTGCCGAGCGCCGCCCAGACGTTGTTGTAGTTGATGCCCGCCGCCATCACGTAGACCAGCGCTTCCTTGGGCCCGATCTCCGGCACGGCGACCTTCTCCTGTGCGAAGGCCTTGGCAGGCTCGCCGAAGCGCTCGCGCCGGATCACCTGGGCGTACATCTGCTCGGGGACCTCCCCCAGCGGGGGCAGGTCGCCAAGCTCGTAGATCTCCTTCCGAGTCCCTGTCGTCATCCGGCTCCTCCTGGGCGTTCGATTTGGTCGCGGCGTGGCGATGATACCCAACGCCCGATTGGCCGTCCACTGGGGGTCCGGGTGAGGGCCCGCCCAGATTCGGGCCGTTGCTCCCCAGACTGGCTCCTGCCGAACATCATATGGAGATGGGTGCTGCCCAACACCAGATTGCCATGCCTCAAGAGACGCCCGATCAGGAGACTACCGCTCAGTTCCTCGCCGAATGGGGCGAGACGCTCGACGAGCTGGAGCAGAACCTGCGCTCTGCCGTCCGCGCGTTCGAGACGCTGCGGGCAGGCATCGGTGGCAGCGCGCAGGCGCGCCTCCAGGTCGTGATACCCAAGGCCGCGCCGGCACCAGCGCCGGCCGAGGCCGATCATCCGCTCGCGGCGAACGGCCCGAACAGCGGGGCATACGCGCCCTTCGAACGGCTCTGGGAGCGCCTCGAGCAGGAGCGGGGGGAGAAGCAGCAGCCGGAGGAGAAGAAAGAGGTCCGTGGCCTCGACCTGCTGCCGCGTCAGTACCTGATGAC
>JBGQHA010000460.1:0-2190 GCA_041497735.1 Dehalococcoidia bacterium
GGCTGGGTTGGCCGCCGGTGGCCTGCCCTGTGACGACGGCCTGGAAGTGAGCGCGACGCACAACAACTTCAGCTTCACGCTCCTGGGCGGCGGCGACCCGGCGACGGGCAAGTCGCACTTCACGATTCAGAACATCACCGACAACAGCACGGCGGTGACGCAGAACGGCAGCGGGCAGGGGATCTTCCTGTGCGGCGGCGACACGGCGATCGACAACACCGCGACGACGCTGGACTGCACCGATTTCTCGTTCGGCACGTCGAACATCGACGGTGTCGACATCCGGGACGTTTCGACCAACGCCATCGAGTTCCAGGCGAGCAACGAGACGAACGTCTCGGTGACGAACAGCATGCTGAGCGGGAACAGCTCCGGGTTCAGGAGCACGGCGACGGCGTCCTTGCCATTCCCGAACCCGCTCACGGCGAACCTGTTCACGAACTCGATCACGCTGGACCACAACATCATCAACTCCCTGAACTCTGACGCTGTATACATGTCATTCACCGGAGACAAGGACGGCACCTACCACAGCAGCATCAACGCCGTGGTGACGAACAACACGTTCAAGGGCGACACGACAGCGGTGCGCATCTTGAGCAGCGCGGCGGTGGCGGACCACGCGTCGTACAACGTGGACATCAGCCACAACAGCGACATCCACGCATCGACCGGACCGGGTGTCAGTGTCGACCTGGAAGCGACGGACGTGACCCACACGACGTCGACGATCAACATCAGTGACAACGGTAATATCACCGGCGGCATCGTCTCGGCGCCGGCCGGCGCCGCCGGAGATGGCGGAGCGGCCGGACGGTGCAAGGGCGACTGCCCCGCTGTCGACGTGTACGTGTACTTCGACGCGGGTAACAGCACGAGTGCCGTGATGATCGACCGGAACGGCAACATTACAGGCGTCGGTGACGGTATCGACACGGAGAACTATGTGTGTTGCGGCAGCGCCAACACCGCGACCACGGAGGTCAACGACAACGGCGACATCACCGGCCAGAGCGGCTACGGCATCTACAACTACAACGAAGCCTACGACGACGGCACGTCAGGTGTCGGCGACAACGGTGTCGCGACGACAACGATTGATCACAACGCCGCGATCACGGGTATGAGCAACGAAGGCGTGTACTCGTACAACTACTCGGGCAACACCGACGGCGATGCAGACGAGAACTCGTCGGTCACGAACGTGACGAACAACGGGCCGATCCGCGGCAGCAGTGACGGTGTGCGCCTCGACAACTACGCCGTCTCGGAAGACGGTGTGGGCGACCGCAACACAGCGGAGATTCACGTCACGGGCAACGGTACGATCAAGGGTGATGGTAACGACGGTGTGGCCGTGGACAACGAAGCTGGCAACGCGTTCAGCGGCTCCAGCGGCTACACGGGGTCCGAGAACACCGCCCTGACCGAGATCAGCGGCAACGGCAACATCACCGCCTACAACGAGGCCATCGACAACGACTGGACGGTCGCCGGCTCCTACGAGGACAGCAATGGCGACGGTAACACCGCCAGCACGATGATCCAGGACAACGGGAACCTGATGGGCACGAACTCCGAAGCGATCTACACGGAGACGTGGTCCGGTTCCTACTCAGACGGCACGGGTGACAACAACACCACGAGCCAGGAGATCAGCGGCAACGGCGACATCACCGGCGGTGACGACGAAGGTATCGAGTCGTACGCGTACTCCGGCGGTGACTACGGCGAGGCCGATAGCAACAGCACGAAGACGAACATCCACGACAACGGCGATATCGTCGGTGTGTCGAGCGACGGTATCTACTCAGAGACGCAGGCCGGCGACTACGAGCTCGAGTACGACGCGGACCACAACACCGCAGAGCTCGACGTCGCGAGCAACGGCGAAATCCGGGGTATGTCCGGAGACGGCATCGATGAGCAGATGTGGTCCGGCGGCGGCACGCCTGACAGCCTGGACAACCACACCGTGACGCAGATCACCGGCAACGGCCCCATCGTGGGTGAGAGCGGTGACGGCGTTGATATGTACGGAGCCGACGTGAACTCCGCCGGCGGCAGTACCGCGTGGGTCTGCTGTGACGCGGCCGACACGAACACGGTCAACATCAGCAACAACACCGCCGGCATCCTCGGCATGAGCGGCGATGGCATCCGCTTCGATGACATCTGCTGCAGCGTGAA
>JBGQHA010000461.1:0-2186 GCA_041497735.1 Dehalococcoidia bacterium
CTGCCGGCGCCGGAGCTGACGGCTGTGGCTGGGCGGCGGTTGCCGCGGACGCCGCGGGAGGAGGTTCTGTGCGCGCTGTTTGCGGAGGTGCTGGGGGTCGAGCGTGTCGGGCTTGACGACAACTTCTTTGAGCTTGGCGGCCATTCGCTGCTGGCGATGCGGCTGATCGGGCGGCTGCGTGCGGCCCTGGAAGTCGAGGTGTCGATCCGTGCGCTGTTTGAGGCGCCGAGCGTTGCCGGGCTGAGCCACAGGCTTGGACAGGAAGGGCTTTGGGCGGCGGGAGCGGGGCGTGCTGCGCTGGTTGCGGGGGAGCGTCCGGCGGAGATTCCGCTGTCGTATGCGCAGCGCCGGCTGTGGTTCCTGGACCGGCTGGAAGGTCCGAGCGGGACCTATGTGATCCCGCTGGCGGTGCGGCTGCAGGGGGAACTGGACCGCCCGGCGCTGGCGGGTGCGTTGGCGGACGTTGTGCGGCGGCACGAGAGCCTGCGGACGATCTTCCCGGAGCGGCTTGGGGTTGCGCGGCAGCAGATCCTGTCGGGGTCTGCGGCGGTGTTGCGGCTTGAAGTTATGAGCGTTGCGGAGGCGGGGCTATCGGCGGCGCTATCGGCGGCGGCGGGCCGCGGGTTCGATCTTGCGCGCGAGCTGCCTTTGCGGGCGCATCTGTTTGCGCTGTCTGCGGACGAGCATGTGCTGCTGGTTGTGCTGCATCACATCGCCGGGGACGGCTGGTCGCTGGGCCCGCTTTCGCGCGACCTGTCGCGGTATTACGGGGCGCGGCGAGCGGGGGTTGCGGCGGCGGTTGCGGCTCTGCCGGTGCAATATGCCGACTACACGCTGTGGCAGCGCGCGGTGCTGGGGGATGAGAGCGACGAAGGCAGCGCGATTGCGCGGCAGCTTTCGTACTGGAGGGATCGGCTGAAGGGGGTTCCCGAGCAGCTCGATCTTGCGAGCGACCGGGCGCGCCCTGCGGTGTCGAGCTATCGCGGGGGCAGCGTTGAGCTGTCGATTGGGGCGGCGCTGCACGGCGGGCTATCGGGGCTTGCGCGGGGGAGCGGAGCGAGCCTGTTCATGGTTGTGCAGGCCGGGCTATCGGCGCTGCTGACGCGGCTTGGTGCGGGCTGCGACATCGCGCTGGGCAGCCCGATTGCGGGCCGCACCGACAGCGCGCTGGACGAACTGGTGGGGTTCTTTGTGAACACGCTGGTTCTGCGCACGGACACCTCGGGGCGTCCGAGCTTCCGCGAGCTTGTGGGGCGGGTGCGGGCCGGCAACCTTGCGGCCTACAGCCATGCGGAGCTGCCGTTTGAGCGACTGGTCGAGGTTATCAACCCGGCGCGGTCGCTGTCGCGGCATCCGCTGTTCCAGGTGATGCTGGCCTACCAGAACGAGGCTTGGCCTGACGAGGCTTGGTCTGCGCCGGAGTTTGCCGGGCTATCGGCGAGCGTTGCGGCGGTTTCGACGGCGAGCGCGAAGTTCGACCTGTCGGTGAGCGTGTCGGAGCGTCGCGGCTTTGACGGGCGGCCGGCCGGGCTTGTGGGGGTGCTGGAATATTCCAGCGACCTGTTCGATCGCGGCAGCGTTGCGGCTTTGGGGGAGCGGCTGATCCGTCTGCTGGAGGGCGCGGTGGCGGCTCCGGATCGTTCGATCGGGGCGTTGCCGATCCTGTCGGGGTCGGAGCGCGAGACCATCGTGTCGCTGTGGAACGCGACCGCGCGCGCGGTCTCGCCTGCGACGCTGCCTGCGTTGTTTGCGGCGCAGGCTTTGCGCACGCCGGACGCGGTGGCTCTGGTGTTCGAGGATCGGCGCCTGAGCTACGCCGAGCTGGAGGCGCATTCCAACCAGCTGGCGCACCGGCTGCGCGCGCTCGGGGTGGGGCCGGAGACGGTGGTGGGGCTGTGCGTGGAGCGCTCGCCCGAGATGGTGATCGGGCTCATGGGCATCCTCAAGGCCGGCGGCGCCTATCTGCCGCTCGACCCCGGCTACCCGGCCGAGCGGCTGACGTTCATGCTCTCGGATGCCGGCGCGGCCGTGCTGGTGACGCAATCGGCGCTGGCGGCGCGGCTGATCGATCGGCTGGGTGGGGTGGCCGCGCAGCCTTCGCACATCGTGCGGCTGGACGCCGACTGGGCCGAGCTGGCGCGCCAGCCCGCGCAGCCGCCGGCGCTCGTCCTCGACCCCGGCCACCC
>JBGQHA010000462.1:0-2178 GCA_041497735.1 Dehalococcoidia bacterium
CCGAAGTTCCCCCTCCCCCCAGAGGGTATGGCGTTGATTTTCTTGACGAAGGCATGTCTCGGGGGCCGAGCGTTCTGGCTACAGGGTGAGGGAGACTCCGAGCCGATCGAGGGCGCGCTGCTGGAGCGGGGTGGGCGTCGTGATTTTGTCGAACTCGATCGCCGCGTCTGACTTCAGGCGGATGCGATCCTTCACAATGGTCCGCAGATGGCGCAGGAGGGACTGGAAGCTGTGGACGGGCTCCCCCTCGTCCGTCCGCTTCGTCAGGGCTTTGGCCTTGGCCCGGGGCGACCGCTGGGCTGGCGCCACCACTGAGCGGCGCTCGGCCTCGCCGGCCGCCGGGTCGTCGTCGTCGAAGAGCATCGGGGCCAGCGCCCGCCGCATGTGCCACTCGACGTAGTAGGCCAGCATGCAGAGGAACACGTGCGCGCGGACGCGGTCGGCCGTGCGGTGATGAATGGGGCGCACCTTGAGGTCGACGGTCTTGAGGCTCCGAAACGCGCGCTCGACGGCGGCGAGGCGCTTGTAGCTGCGCACGGTCTCGGCCGTCGCGAGCCGATCGGCCGCGACGCTCGTCCGCAGGACATAGATCCCATCGAGGGCGGCCTCCCCCGCGATGGCGGCCTCGTCGCGCACGGCGCGGAAGCTCGTGTCGGTGATCTCGAGCGTGAAGTGCTTGCCCACCTTGCGCCGCCCGAGGACCTTGCCGACGCGGAGGGCGATCCGGGCCTGGCCGTGCAGCGGCCGCTTCGCGCGCGCGGTGGCGGCCGCGATCGTGGCCAGCTCGCGGGCGGTCGCTTCCAGGAGCTCCCCCCGCTTGCGGGCCCGCTCCTCGGCCAAGAGCGGGTTCTTACAGACGATGAGCCGCTCGCCGGGATAGTCGGGATGCGTGATCTCCGCCAGGTCCTGCTGATCGAAGAGCGAGAGCTGCAGGGCCCCGCCCGCGGCCAGGGCCTGAATCGCCGGCGCGCGCAGCGCGGTAATCCAGTCGAGCCCCTCGATCGGCCGCACATCCTCCCGCAGGCGGGCGTCCGTGAGCATCCCGCGGTCGCCGACCAGCACCACGCGCGCGATCCTGAACCGCTCACGGATCTTCTTGATCTGGGCCGGCACGGTCTTGGGATCCCCGGTGTTGCCCTCGAAGACTTCGACGGCGACCGGGCAGCCCTCCCCGTTGGTCAGGAGCCCGAAGACGATCTGCAGCTTGTCCCGCTTGCCGTCGCGCGAGTGGCCGAACTTCGCCAAGGGACACTTCCGGCCCTCGAAGTACGTCGAGGTCACATCGTAGAGGATGAGCCCGCCGTCGGTCAGATGCCGCCGCGCCAGGGCCTGCTCCACGCGCCCTTGCCGCGCCAGGAGCCAATCCATCGCCTCGTAGAGCGCGTCCTCGTCGGCGTCGACCACGCCGAGGCTCGCGCCGAGGGAGGACTCCTCGGTCGCGGCCCCGAGGGCCCGCGCCGTCGCGAGCTTGGAGCAGGGATCCAAGAGGCGCGCCGCGATCAGAGCCTCGACGAGATCCCGCTCCCGGCTGCGCGTGGCCGCGAGGAGCGCGGGGAGCCCCACCTTCCGCGCCGTGCCTACCACCGCGGCGACGTGACCGTGGGGCCGGGAGCGGATGACGTCGAACGCGTCGTCGGGCGGGACCAGCGCGTCGCCCCGCACGGCGCGGCGAATCAGCGCAATGGTCGCGGCCGGAAGGCGGGAGAGATTCCCGAGGGTTTCGTGCTTGACCTTGCCGTCCTGGCGATAGGTCCGACGCAGGAGGTACGAGCGATAGTGGCGACCGCCGTGCGTGCGCGTGATCTCGGCGACGTGACAGGCTCCAGAGGCGCGCGCCATGCCGCGACTCTACGCGGCGAGCCGGCGGAATGTCAAGAGAAATCTTGGCTACATACTTCCCCCGATAATCCTGCCAATTTACAAGATAAATGGCCTCACGATACTGACTATTACTCTTGGCTACATATATGGCCTGGAAACCCATGCTTTTCGACACGATGATGCGGACTTATCTCGCGTACGGCTGGGGAACTTCGGTTTAGCCGAGCCGCAAGCGTCATCGTCGCGCTCGTCGGCGGCCTCGTGCTTGTTGGCTGGCTGCGTGATATTGCCTCCCTGAAGAGCGTCCTCCCCGGACTGGTCACGATGAAAGCTAACACGGCGCTCGCCTTCCTCCAG
>JBGQHA010000463.1:0-2168 GCA_041497735.1 Dehalococcoidia bacterium
CTTCCTCGTACTCGAACCGGTCGACCAGCTCGCCGGGCAGCAGCTTCGTGTCGCCGGGCATGTCCACCTGCACTTTGTGCAGCATCTGGCGAACGACGACTTCGACGTGTTTGTCGTTAATCGTTACGCCCTGGGAGTGGTAGACCTTCTGGATCTCCTCCACCAGGTAGAGCTGCACGGACTCCGGGCCCATGATGCGCAGGATGTCCTGCGGGTTGAGCTGGCCTTCCGTGAGCTGCTGGCCGGCCTGCACCTGATCGCCGTCTTGGATGCGGATGCGGGAGTTGCCGGGCACCACGTACTCGCGCTCCTCGGTCGCCTCGTAGACGATGGAGATCGCCGAGGGGTGGCGCTTCTTGCCTTCGAAGACGACGCGGCCTCCCACGCGAGCCACGATCTCCGGCGCCTCGACGACGGCTACCTCGGCCTTCTTCTTGCGTCCCTTGGTCTCCGGCAGCGGCTTCCGGGCCAGGACGGCGCCTGCCTCCACCTGCTCATCGTGCTTCACAAGCAGCTCGGCGTCTCCAGGCAGCTCGTAGAGGTCGCTGTAGAACTCCGTGCTGGTGACGGCGAGCTTGCGCACGTCGCCGTCACGGCCGACGCGCACCGTGCCGTCGATCTCCGCCATGATCGCCTGGATCTTGGGCACACGGGCTTCGAAGATCTCTTCGACGCGGGGGAGGCCGCTGGTGATGTCGATGCCGGCGACCCCGCCGGTGTGGAACGTCCGCATGGTGAGCTGCGTGCCGGGCTCGCCGATGCTCTGTGCGGCGATGATCCCGACCGCCTCGCCCATGTTGACGAGCCGTCCGGTGGCCAGGCTGCGGCCGTAGCAATACCGGCAGATGCCGCGCTTGACCAGGCAGGTGAGCGCGGAGCGGCTGTGGACCCGGTCGATGCCCAGCGCCTCGATCCGGTCGGCGATGCGTTCGTCGATCTCCTCGCCGCGCAGCACCACGACCTCGTTCGTCTTGGGGTCGATGATGTCGGAGGCGGCGCGGCGGCCGAGCACGCGATCGCGGAACGACTGGAGGGTCGTTTCGTCCTCGGGGCGCTTCAGCCAAATGCCGGTGGTGGTCGCGCAATCTTCTTCCTCGATGATCACGTCCTGCGACACGTCGATCAGGCGTCGGGTCAGGTACCCGCTGTCGGCGGTGCGCAGCGCCGTGTCGGCCAAGCCCTTGCGCGCGCCGTGCGTAGAGATGAAGTACTCCAGCACGCTCAGCCCCTCACGGAAGCTGCTGCGGATGGGCAGGTCGATGATCCGGCCGGCGGGGTCGGTCATCAGGCCGCGCATGCCGGCCATCTGCCGGATCTGCGCGATGTTACCCTTCGCACCGCTGGAGGCCATCATGTACACGGAGCCGTACTGGTCGAGCTGCTGCTCGATCGCTTCCTGCACCTTGTCCGTGGTCTTGCTCCAGATCGAGATCGAGGCGTCGTAGCGTTCCTGCTCCGTGATCAGCCCCATCTCGAACTGGTCCTCCACGTCCGCGGCCTGGCGCTCCGCGTCCGCCAAGAGCTCCGCCTTACCGACGGGCGAGCGCAGGTCGTGCACCGCGATGGTGATGCCGGAGCGCGTGGCGTAGTCGAAGCCGAGGCGTTTGATGCTGTCGACGACTTCGGCGGTGGGTTCGTTGCCGAGGCGCTGGTAGGAGTGCGCGACGACGTTCTTGAGCGCCTTGCGATCCATCGTCTCGTTGTAGAAGCCCATCTCCTCCGGCAGGATCTCGTTGAAGATAATCCGCCCGACGGTGGTCTGGATGAACTGGTTGTTGGTGCGCGCGTCGCGCACCTTGATACCGGCCTGGAGATCGAACACGCCGAGGTCATACGCGAGCAGCGCCTCCTGGAAGCTGCCGTACAAGCCCTGCGGCGGCTTGCCGTTGGTGGGCTCCTTGTACTCGCCGGCCACGCCGGGCTTGTGCAGAGTGAGGTAGTAGCAACCCAGCACCATGTCCAGCGTCGGCGCGATGACGGGCTCGCCGGAGCCGGGCGAGAGCAGGTTGTGCGTGGAGAGCATGACTTGCAGCGCCTCGGCGACCGCCTCGCGCGAGAGCGGCACGTGGACGGCCATCTGGTCGCCGTCGAAGTCGGCGTTGAAGGCGGTGCAGACCAGCGGGTGGAGCTGGATCGCGCTCCCCTCGATGAGCACCGGCATGAACGCC
>JBGQHA010000464.1:0-2168 GCA_041497735.1 Dehalococcoidia bacterium
CCAGTGTCGGTGCAGGTGAGCCCGACGTCGTCATCGCTCACGGCTTCGCAGACGCAGCAGTTCACGGCCACAGTGCTGAACACGAGCAACACGGCGGTGACCTGGGCGCTCAGCCCGACGACTGGGGCCATTTCCGGCACGGGCATGTACACCGCGCCGGCGACGATCAACAGCAGCCAGACGGTGAACGCGACAGCGATCAGTTCAGCGGATCCGTCGAAATCCGCAACGGCGACGGTCACGCTAATGCCCAGTGTGGCCGTGCAGGTAAGCCCAACGGCAGCCTCTCTGCAGCCTGGGCAGACGCAGCAATTCACCGCGACGGTGACGAACACGGCTAACACGGCGGTGACGTGGTCGCTGAGCCCCGCCGTCGGCACGGTCTCGAGCGGCGGCTTGTATACGGCGCCGGCGACGATCACCAGCAGCCAGACCGTTACCGTCACTGCCACCAGCGTGGCCGATCCGACAAAATTGGCCAGCGGCACGATCACACTCCAGCCACCTTTCAATGCGATCCGGGTGAATGCAGGCGGCGCGGCCTACACCGACCCGCTGGGACAAGTGTGGAGCGCGGACACCGGGTTCACCGGCACGACGGCGACCTACAAGGTAACGAACGCGATTACGAACACCACGACGCCGACGCTCTACCAGAGCCTGCGCTATGGGACCAGCTTCACGTACGCCTTCCCCGCGCCGAATGCGACCTACACCGTGAATCTGAAGTTTGCGGAGATCTACTACACGACGACGGGGCAGCGAGTCTTCAACGTGGCGATCAATGGGACGACGGTGCTCGCGAACTTCGACATCGTGGTGGCGGCCGGCGGAGCGTTCAAAGCCTTGGACAAGAGCATACCGGTGAACGTGACGACGGGGCAGATCACGATTCAGTTTAGTTCGGGGCCGGCGGATAACCCGCAGATCAACGCGATCGAGATTCTGCAAGGAGCAGGCGGCAACCCGGTGTCGGTGCAGGTGAGCCCGACGACGGCATCGCTTGCAGCCTCGCAGACGCAGCAATTCACCGCGACGGTGCTGAACGCGATCAATACGGCAGTGACGTGGACGATGAGCCCGTCGGTCGGGACGCTCTCGGCCACCGGGCTGTACACCGCGCCCGCTTCGATCATCACGGCGCAGACGGTGACGGTCACCGCGACGAGCCAGGCGGACCTATCGAAATCGGCCTCGGCAACGGTGAGTTTGGTTCCGGGAGTGAACGTGCAGGTCTCGCCTTCTTCGGCGAGCCTGACCGGCGGACAGACACAGCAGTTTACGGCGACAGTGACGAACACAGCCAACACTGCTGTGACCTGGACGATGAATCCGTTGGTGGGAACGCTCTCCGCTGCGGGGCTGTACACCGCGCCCTCGCCGGTGAGCAGCAGCCAGACGGTGACGATCACGGCGACCAGCCAGGCCGACCCAACCAAATCAGCCTCCGCGACCGTCACGCTGACACCGGTGGCCGTACAAGTTTCGCCTGTGACGGTGACGCTGCAGGCCTCACAGACCCAGCAGTTCACCGCGACCGTCACCGGTTCCGGCAACACCGCGGTGACCTGGTCCCTGAACCCGTCCGTCGGTTCGATCTCCGGCACGGGCTTGTACACCGCGCCCGCGACGATCAGCAGCAGCCAGACGGTCACGATCACCGCCACCAGTTCCGCCGACCCGGCGAAGACGGCCACGGCGACGGTGACGTTGAACCCGACGAGCTCCTTCACGCCGATCCGCGTGAATGCAGGCGGCACGGCCTACACCGACCCGCTGGGTCAGGTCTGGAGCGCGGACACCGGGTTCACCGGCACGACCGCGACGTACAAGGTAACGAACGCGATTGCGAACACCACGACGCCGACGCTCTACCAGAGCCTGCGCTATGGAAGCAGCTTTACGTACACCTTCTCCGCGCCGAATGGGGCCCACACCGTGAACCTGAAGTTTGCGGAGATCTTCTACACGACGACGGGGAAGCGAATCTTCAACGTGGCGATCAACGGGACGACGGTGCTCGCGAATTTCGATATCGTGGCAGGGGCGGGAGGAGGGTTCACGGCGCTCGACCGGAGCTTCGCGGTGAACGTGACCACCGGACAGATCACGATTCAATTCAGCACAGGCCCGGCCGACCTGCCGCAGATCAACGCCATCGAAATCAA
>JBGQHA010000465.1:0-2163 GCA_041497735.1 Dehalococcoidia bacterium
AGAACGCGGTGGCGGGGGCCGGCTAAGCGTCTCAGCGGTAACTGGACGCTTGGACGTAGCGTCCGCGGCGCGAGCCAAAGAGAAGCGCCCCGAGCGATCGGGGCGCTTCGTCGCGTTTCGGCTCGACCGTTACATCGTGATCACAGCGCGGCGCACCTTGGTGCCGCTGCCGTCCCTCTGCCACTCCGCCTCTTCAAACGCGCGGTTGATGTCGGCAAGCTTGTACTTGTCGTGCGAGACGACCTCCTCGTGCGGGTACTTCTTCTTCGTCCGCACCAGGTAGTCGAGCGCCTCCGGGATCACCCACGGGTCGTACATGATCACACCGACGATCTTCTTCGTGCCCCAGACCAGCGCCGACGGGTCGATCTCCACCGTGCGGCCGAAGCTGATGTTGCCGATCTCGAGATAGGTGCCGCCCGAGCGCACCATCTGCAGCCCCTCCGGGATCACCGCCGGCGTGCCGACGAACTCCGCGACGACATCGCCGCCGCGGCCGCCGGTCAGCTCCATCACGCGCTGTACGCGCGCCTCCGGCGTCGGGAAGTCGGCCATGTTCACCGTTTCGTCCGCGCCGAACTGCTTCGCCAGATCGAGCCGGCCGGCGATGCCGTCTATCACGATCACGCGGTCTGCGCCCATCTCCTTCGCGACGGCGCAGGCGTTCGTGCCGAGACCGCCCGCGCCCTGCACGACGAGCGTATCGCCAAGATGCAAACCGGCCTTGCGCAACCCGTAGATCACCTGCGAGAGCGCGCAGTTCACGGGCGTCACCATCTCGTCGCTCAGCGCGTCCGGCACCTTGAACACCCAGTGTCCCGTGCGCAGGTAGTAGTACTCGCCGTAGGCACCGTTGAACGGGCTGGGCCCGCCGGCCATGCGCAGCAGCTTTTGGGGACACGCGGAGTACTCGCCCTTGTTGCACTGGTAGCAGCGATTGCACGGATAGAAGTACGCGTAGCAGACGCGGTCGCCTTCTTTCAGCGGCTGGCCGAGCGAGTCGGTGCTGATGTTGCTCCCGAGCTTGGCGACGCGCCCCGTCATCTCGTGCCCGACGACGCCACCCGCCATCGCCGCGAACACCGGCGAGTCGCCCCGCCAAATGTGGAGGTCGGAGCCGCAGATCCCACCCATCGAGACCTTGATGACGATGGCGTCCGGCTCCGGCTCCGGAACGTCGAACTCCCGCATCTCGTACCCCTTGCCGGGGCCGAGGAAGACCGCAGCCTTACCTTTTTCTCCCATTAGTGAGCCTGTCCTTTCGATGAGATGTGAACCAACCAGCGCGTGTATCTTGCGTCGGGCGCAAGCATATGTCAAGCGATAGCGCGGAACCTCTGAACCCGGGAACCATAGAACCAAGAACGGTCGGCGCGAGGCCGTCGATGGGCATGGTGATGTCGCTCTCTCAGGGCGACGAGATTCTTCGCCTTCGTTCGCCTGGCGGCGAACTCGCGGCTCAGAATGACCGGGCTGGTTCCAGGTTCTTGGTTTTAGGTTCTGAACATCCCATACTTGAGCCGTCGTGATCACCTCCTATCTGCGCAAGGACGGCACCGTCACCTCGCCCGTCAGCGAGGATGCGATACGCCAGACGCTCGCTGCGGGCGAAGGTCTGCTCTGGATTGACCTCGAGGCCGCTTCGCAAGATGAAGCCACGCCGCTGCTGCGCGACATCTTCGGTTTCCATCACCTCGCGATTGAGGATTGCTTCAACACCCACATCGATCCCGCGAAGATCGATGACTACGGCGACTACGTCTTCATCATCGCCCAGGCGATTAGCTCTGGGCAGGAGGCGAAGCGCATCGAGACGACGGAGCTGAACCTCTTCCTCGGCCCCAATTACGTCGTCAGCTTCCACGGCCAGCCGCTGCCCTTTATCGAAGAGATCCGCAGGCGCTGCGAGAAGAACGGCCTCGACATGGCCCGCGGCGCCGACTTCCTCGCGCACTCCCTCATCGATGAGCTCGTTGACGACTATCAACCGCTCGTCGAAGAGCTGGACGACGCGCTGCAGCAGGTCGAGGAACAGGTGCTCGCCGCGCCGCGCAAGTCGTTCCTCGAGGACATCCTGCTGCTCAAGCGCAACGTCCAGCGCTTGCGGCGCACGCTCCTTCCGCAGCGGGACATGGTCAATCGCATCGCGCGCGGCGAGTTCCC
>JBGQHA010000466.1:0-2147 GCA_041497735.1 Dehalococcoidia bacterium
ATCTGCGCGTTCACATCGACGACGCTGAGCGCATCGCGTTGCTCCTCCGGCGCGGTGAGGAGATGGCGGCCCGCTTCGTAGCTGTGGCAGAGCATGTCGTTGAGCACGCCGCCGCCCTGCCGCGCGCCCGTCCAGAACCAGAGCATGTGCGGGCCGCTGTGCTCCTCGGCCGCGCGCGCCAGGTAGGGCCGGCCGGCGATCGGCACGGCGCGCCGCCAGACGATCTCCTTGCCGCGCGCCAGCGCCGGCGCGAACACCTGGTTCTCGAGATAGCCGTGACGCAGCCCCGCGCCCTCGACGAGCTCGATCAGGCGACGCGCCTCGGCCAGCGTGCGCGCGAGCGGCTTCTCGCACGCTAGGCCGAGCAGCTCGGCGCCCTTGCGGACGGCGTCGGCGATCTCCTCGACGACGGCGACGCGTGTGTCGTTCGGCGAGCAGATCCAGATCGCATCGACGGCCGGATCGGCCGCCATCTCCGCGGCGCTGCCGTAGACCTTCGCCTCGCCCACGCCGAGATCGTGCGCGAGGGCCGCTGCGCTCTCGGCGTGGGCGCGCGTCGGGCTCGCGATACCGACGACGTCCGCGTCGCGCACGCTCACGAGGCTCTGGATGTGGAAGCGCGCGACGAACCCGGAGCCGACGAAGCCGATACCGAGACGGTCTTTCGCCATACTTGACGCTGCTTATGCTCCTCCCTACTGTGTAGCCACAACGTAAGCAGCGTTGGATCAGGTGTCAAGGACTTTGACGGCAACACGGTCGGTCGAGAAGTTATCAGTCCTGAGGGTTGAAACCCTCAGCTTCTAAAGGGCAGAGTGGAAGGCTTCTACCACGTCTGGTTCAGTACGAAAGATCGCAAGCCTTCTCTTCAGGGAGATGTCGCCTAGTCAGTGAAACATCTTCTGGTGGAGATCGCCCGTCGAGCCGAGGTTGATCTTGTTGAAGTAGAGACCAATGTCGATCATGCACACCTCCTTGTTCGGCTCGAAGGAGATCAGGCGCTCTCCAAAGCTATGCACCAACTCAAGGGGAGCGAGTTCGCGATACACGTTCCTCACGTATCCCGATCTCCGCCTAGATCTCGGCACAAACTTGTTCTGGCAGAAGAGTTATGGGTGGCGTAAGGTCGAACCAAGTGAAGTCTCTGGCGTGCGCGGCTATATCCGCACACAGCAGCAACGACCGCATCGCCATGAGTAGTAGGACCTCACCCGATAGAAGCTGCGGGTTTCAACACACAGAGAGAAACCTGGGTCTGGAAAGATGACGAAGACCGTCCGGCTGACGATGGCGCAGGCGCTGGTGCGCTACCTGATTGCGCAGCACACCGAGCGCGACGGCGCCGAGCGGCGGTTCTTCGCCGGCATGTGGGGCATCTTCGGGCACGGCAACGTCGCGGGCGTGGGGCAGGCGCTGCAGGAGCACCCCGAGCTGCCCTACTACCCGGCGCGCAACGAGCAGGCGATGGTACACGCTGCGGCGGGCTTTACGCGCATGGCGAACCGGCTGCGCACGATGGCGTGCACGGGCTCGATCGGCCCCGGCGCAACGAACATGATCACGGCCGCTGCCGGCGCGACGATCAACCGCCTGCCCGTGCTGCTGCTGCCGGGCGACACGTTCGCGCGCCGCAACGTCGCGCCCGTGCTGCAGCAGCTCGAATCCCCCGAGTCGCCGGAAATCACCGTGAACGACTGCTTCCGGCCGATCTCGCGCTACTGGGATCGGATCACGCGGCCGGAGCAGCTCCTGACGTCGCTGCCCGAAGCGATGCGCGTCCTCACCTCGCCGGCAGAGACCGGCGCAGTGACGCTCGCGCTGCCGCAAGACGTGCAGGCAGAGGCGTTCGACTACCCGGCCGCGATGTTCGAGAAGCGCGTCTGGCACATCGCGCGGCCGCGGCCGGATACCGATCTCCTGCGTCGCGCTGTGGAGTGGATCTCCGCGAGCGAGCGGCCGCTGATCATCGCGGGCGGCGGAGTCATCTACAGCGATGCGACGGCTGCGCTCGCGGCGTTCGTCTCCGAGACCGGCATCCCGGTCGCCGAGACACAGGCAGGCAAGGGTGCGCTGCCGCACGACCACGAGCAGAATGTCGGCGCGATCGGCGTCACCGGCGGCAGCGCGGCGAACGCGCTCGCGCGCGA
>JBGQHA010000467.1:0-2137 GCA_041497735.1 Dehalococcoidia bacterium
ACCGGCTCCTACCAGGGCGTGATCTCCAAATTCACGGCGCCGAGCTGGACGCGAAGCGACGTCATCACCGGCCTGCCATACTCCGCTCCGTACACCAACCACCAGACGAACGGCATCGCGTTCGACAGCTTTGGCAAGCTCTACATCGCGCAGGGATCGAACACCGACGCGGGCCTCCAAGGCCCGAACTACCCCGAAACGCCCCTGAGCGCAGCCATCCTCGTCGCCGACATTCACGCGCAGGGCTTCAACGGCACCATCACCTACAGCCCATCGACGCCGCCGACCAACGACAACGTGAACCAGACCGGCGGCGACGTCTCGGTCTTCGCGGCCGGCACGCGCAACCCATACGACCTCGTCGTGCACAGCAACGGCCTCATCTACGCGACCGATAACGGCGCTGCCGGGCCGAACACGTCCATCTCGTGCACCATGTCCGGCACCGGCGTCAGCAACTCCGATGAACTCAACCTCATCGAGTCCGGGAACTACTACGGCTTCCCGAACCGCAACCGCGGCCGCACCGACACGCGACAGTGCACCTACCACGCGCCCGAGGAAGGCAACGGCGCCGGCTTTACCGCGCCCATCTCCATCCTGCCCGCGCATTGCTCCTGCGATGGCATCACGGAGTACACCAGCAGTGCATTCGCCGGCAAGCTCTTGGGGGACCTCATCATCGCGGAATGGAGCTTCGGCAACGTCGTCCGCGCCGATCTCGCGCCGGACGGCCGATCCGTTGCCTCTATCACCACAATCGCCTCGGGGCTCTCACAGCCGCTCGACGTAACGATGAACCCCGCCGGCATCCTCTACGTCGCGGAGCTATCGGGCAACCGAATCACCTACCTCGCTCCGACCGTTCCCGTCGGCGGCGAGACCGAGCTGGCCATTCCCGCTCGCTCGCCAGCCCCCGTCTGGTGGCCGATCGGACTGACGATGGGCCTCGCAGCGGTCGTGATCGCCTCTCTGCTGCGACGGCGTCGCGAAAACGGCTAACCGTCACGCGACTTTAGCCAAACTCGTACCACCTTCTTACAAACTGGAGCCACCTTCTAACAGCGAGACAACACTTCATCGCTATCCTTACTAGGGAAGGGCCTAACGCGGGAATTACTGCTCCCCCTCTCGTGCACGGTCCTTCGCCACCCTGGGTCCTGCCGGGCTCCTCTTTGCCACCAGACGCCTGGCAGGACCCTTTCGCTCCCTTTACCACCACCCGGCCTTCCTCCATACTCGATGCGGAGGTCCCCATGTCCGCCGAGATCATCGATGGCGCAGCGATTGCGCGGCAGGTGCGCGCCGAGCTCGCGCCGCGCATTGCGGCGCTCAAGGCGCGCGGCGTGACGCCGGGCCTCGCGATCGTCCTCGTCGGCGACGACCCAGCGTCCGCGACCTATGTGCGCGGCAAGATGCGCGACAGCGCCGCGGACGGCGTCGCGGGCGAGACGTTCCATCTCCCCGCCGACGCGACCCAGGCGGCGATCATGGAGACGGTGCAGCGCATCAACGCCGAACCGGCTTGGCACGGCCTGATCGTCCAGACACCGCTGCCGCCGCACGTCGATACCGAAGCCGTCCTCGCCGCGGTCGATCCGGCGAAGGATGTCGACGGCCTGCATCCCATCAGCCAGGGGCGCCTGCTCCGGGGGCTGCCAACGTACGTTCCTGCCACACCGTCCGGCGTGCAGCAGCTGCTGGTGCGGAGCGGCAACTCTCCGGAGGGAAAGCACGTCGTCATCTGCGGCCGCTCGAGCCTCGTCGGCCGGCCGCTGGCCGCGCTGCTGCTGCAGAAGCGCCCTGGCGCCAACGCGACGGTGACGGTCTGCCACACAGGCACGCCGGACATCGCCCAGCACACGCTCCAAGCGGACATTATCATCAGCGCGATGGGCAGCGCGCGATCGATCACGGCAGACATGGTGCCCGAAGGCGCGGTGGTGATCGACGTCGGCACGAATAGCGTCCCCGACGACTCCCGCAAGAGCGGCCAGCGTCTCGTGGGCGATGTCGATTTCGAGGCCGTGCGCGAGAAGGCCTCCGCTATCACGCCCGTGCCGGGCGGCGTCGGCCCGATGACCCGCGCGATGCTGCTCGTGAATACGCTCATCGCAGCGGAGGGCGGCCCGGCGCG
>JBGQHA010000468.1:0-2110 GCA_041497735.1 Dehalococcoidia bacterium
AGCATGTGCCCGAAGCGCTGCTCCGCGTCGCGGTCGCTGATGCCTAGCAGGCGGAACACCTTCTCCTGCATCGCCCGTTCGTGGATCCGCACGCTGCCGCTGGAGAGCTCCGTGCCGTTGCAGATCAGATCGTACGCCTGGCTACGGATGCTCGCCGGGTCCGACTCGAACAGCGGGATGTCTTCCTCGAACGGCGCGGTGAACAGGTGATGCAGCGCCTCCCAGCATTCGAGCTCATCGTTCCACTCGACGAGCGGGAACTCCGTGATGAACCCGTAGTGCAATACGGTCGTGTCGGCGAGCTGCTGGCGCGCGGCGACCTCGCGCCGCAGGCCATCGAGCGCGGGCTTTACCCGCGCCGCTGAGCCTGCCTCGAGCGCTCGCTTGCCGCCTTCGCCCGCGACGAGCAGCAGCAGGTCGCCCCTCTTCGCGCCGGCGCGTTGGGCCGCGCTGCGCACGAGATCCAGCGAGAGGTACTTCGCCACCGGCGAGCGGACCTGGTCCTCCGTGATCGTCGCGGGCTCCCCCAGCAGCGCTATGGAGACGAGGCCCTTCGCGCCGTAGCCCTGGACGAACGTCGTGAGCGTATCGATGTCCTTACGCGAGAACGACTCTCCGCCGGTGACGCAGATCCCCTCGACGGCGCCTCCTGAGCCCGCGGCGTTCTTGAACACGCCAAACTCCGACGTCTTCGCCAGGTCCGTGATGTCAAACAGCTCCATGCCGTATCGTAGGTCCGGCTTGTCGCTCCCAAAGCGCCGCATCGCTTCGTGCCAGGTCAGGCGCGGGAACGGCGAGACGATCTTCATGTCGGGCCGCACTTCCGCGACCAGCGCCGTGAACAGCTCCTCGAAGAGCTGGAGCACGTCTTCCTGTGTCGCGTAGCTCATCTCCAGGTCGAGTTGCGTGAAGTCCGGCTGGCGGTCGGCACGCAGGTCCTCGTCGCGCAGGCAGTGCGCGATCTGGAAGTAGCGCTCGAAGCCCGCCACCATCAGCAGTTGCTTGTACTGCTGCGGCGACTGCGGCAGCGCGTAGAAGCTGCCGCGCTGGAGGCGGCTCGGCACCAGGAAGTCGCGCGCGCCCTCCGGCGTGCTGTTCGTCAGAATCGGCGTCTCGATCTCGACGAAGCCGCGGTCGGACAGATGCTGCCGGATGAAGGAGATGACCTGGTGCCGGAGGCGCAGGTTGCGCGCCATCCGCTCGCGCCGTAGGTCGAGGTAGCGATAGCGCAGACGCAGCAGCTCTTCCACCTCGGTCTCTTCGTTGATCGGGAAGGGTGGTGTACGGGAGGCGTTCAGCACTTCGAGCTCGCGCGCGCGCAGCTCGATCTCGCCCGTGGGCAGGTTCGGATTTTCCGTGCCTTTCTTGCGCGGCGCGATCTCGCCCCGCACCAGCAGCACGTACTCGCCGCGCACGTCGTGCACCGCGCGCGTCGCGTCGGGCGCCTCATTCGGATCGAAGACGACCTGCACCAGACCGCTGCTGTCACGCAGATCGATGAACACCAGGCCGCCGTGGTCGCGCCGGCGGTGCACCCAGCCGGCCAGCGCTACCTGCTGCCCCGCGTTCGACTTGCGCAGCTCTCCGCAATAGTGAGACTTGAGCATGGTAATGCAGTGTGGCAGGGGAGAGGAAGGGAGGCAAGCTGAAGCTACGGAGGCGGCGTACCCAGAGGGCCGAGACGAACCATTCCTTCCGCGATACGCCGCATCGTGTCGGCGTCAAGCGTTGCCGAATTGCCGCTGATGACATGGTACCGGCCATCCGGCGCGACACCCCAAACCACGGCGGATTTTGGCTGGGAAGGCGCAGTCCACACATCCCAAAGCGTGGCGAGGAAGTCGCCGCCGTACGCGACCGGCCCCACGCGTGCCGGGGGTCCGTACTGCCGCCACTGCGGAAAGACATCGTTTCCGGGAATGAACTGCCAGAAATCAATCTCTGTACCGTCGGGCTGCGCAAAGACCGCAGTGAGAAACGTTGGTGTGCCAGATTTCGGAGGATCAAGAGAAACTCGCTTCATTGTGAATCCGTCAGGCAAGTACGTCGGGCAGTAGATGGCAAACTCTACCTCTCGTTGGACAGCGAGGAAGGGTTCGTTCGAGCCGGC
>JBGQHA010000469.1:0-2105 GCA_041497735.1 Dehalococcoidia bacterium
CCCACGGCCGCGCCCTGGCCGGCCAGCGCGAGCGCGATGGCCCGGCCGATCCCGCGCGAGCCGCCCGTCACGAGTGCGACCTTGCCCGTCAGGTCGAACATAACTTCACTATCATGCGCTGCTGCAGGAGGCAGGTCAAGGCGGCGCCGGGGCGGCCGTCGCTGCCCTGGCGCCCGCCATGTCCGAAACGTTTCGGACAGAGATCGAGCGGTCGATGCGCCGCACGAGCCCGGTGAGCACCCGCCCAGGCCCGAACTCGATGACTGCGGTCACTCCCTGCGCCCTCAGCTCCTCGACGGAGCGCTGCCATTGCACAGGGTGCGTCAGTTGCTCGACCAGCTCGTCGCGAAGCTGCGCAGCGGTGGTCAACGCTAAGGCGGAGGTGTTCGCGATGACCGGGATCTGCGGGTCGCGCAGCGGCGCCTGCGCGACCGCGCGCGCCATCCCCTCGGCGGCGGGCTGCATCATCGATGTGTGGAATGCGCCGCTCACCTTAAGCCTGACGCCGCGCTGCGCGCCTCGCTCCAACGCGAGCGCCATCGCCGAATCAACCGCGTGCTCTGCGCCGCCGATGACGATCTGTCCCGGCGCGTTGAAGTTGCAGACCTCTGCGCCGGACCGTTCGCAGATGGCGCGTACAGCTGTCTCATCGAGTCCCAAGATCGCCGCCATGGCACCCCTGCTCGCTTCTGCGGCCTCCTGCATCAGCCGCCCGCGTTCCGCCACCAGCCGCAGGCCGCCCTCGAAATCGACAGCGCCTGCAGCGACGATCGCGGAGAACTCGCCGAGGCTGTGCCCCGCAACAAACGCCGGCGGCGCATCGATGCTGCCTTGCTCTCGGGCTGCTTCAAGCGCGGCCAGGCTTGCGGTAAAGATCGCGGGCTGCGCGTGCTGCGTCTCCTGCAGCCGGTCGCCTGGCCCATCGAAGCAGAGCTGGCTCAGCGAATAGCCGAGGACCCTGTCAGCTTGTTCGAAGAGCCTTCGCGCCGCCGGCGAGCCCTCGAAGAGGTCGCGGCCCATGCCAACTTCCTGGGCGCCCTGGCCGGGGAACAGCCAAGCCTCAGTCACTACTGAAGTGTCGCTCGAAGGCAAGTTACGTCGTCGGCAGCTCAGGCTTGCCGATCGTTACTGCCTCGCGGCCCTTGTAATAGCCGCAGCTCGGGCACACCTGGTGCGATGGGCGGGGTGCATGGCAGTGCGGGCATTTGGTGAGCCTTGCAAGCTTCACGTGCTGCTGGCTGCGATGCTTCCCCTGGCGCGATTTCGGCGTTTTCTTCTTTGGTACTGCAGGCATCATTATGTTCCTTCCATCTCCATGCGGAGCCGGCGCAGCGGGCCCCAACGCTCGTCCTCCTCTGCTACGCAGGAGCACGGGCCGTCGTTCCAGTCCTTCCCACACTTTGGGCAGAGGCCCGGGCAGTCGGGGCGGCAGAGCGGCTGCAACGGCAGCGCCGCCGTCCAGGCCTGGCGAACGGCTTCCTCCAAGTCTAGCTGCTGCCGGGGGCTAATGAGGAAGGCTTCGGGTTCCTTCGGCCGGGCGAGCTTCACGCCTGTCCGGACGTCCGTCGTGGCGAAGAACTCTTCCTCCAGCTCCAGCCCCATCGGCACCGCGATCGAGCGCAGACACCGGCTGCACAGCTCGGGCTGGTCGCCGCGGAGGTGCGCGGTGACCAGCACGCCGTCCTTCGTGCGAAGCAGCGATATGTGGCCCGCAACGCGCTCGTTACGCGGTTCGTCCACGTCGATGAGCGTACGGTCGTCCACGTCGTACGCGCGCGTTGCGCCGATCTCCTCGCGCAGGAGCGTGGAAACGTTGTAGACGAGCGACACGCCGGGGAACCTCGCAGTCTCCAGGATATGGGCGTTGCGGCTCCTCCGTCAACCGAGAAAAACATCTTGCGCGGTTGACACAGGTCGCTTGCCTCCAAGGCAAACCGAAGCCTATAATCCATTCGAACGGAGGCGGGGAGCCACGCCGTTCGCCGCCACCGTTCCTCCATCACCACGGACGCGACTGGCCTGCGGAGGCGACGATGAACGCCAGTACGCTCCTGTTCCGAGAGGGTCGTGTGTCGCGCGTCTCAGAGCTCTACGCCCTCCAGGAG
>JBGQHA010000470.1:0-2091 GCA_041497735.1 Dehalococcoidia bacterium
ATGATTCTGCCGTTATCGGCGATGGTCAGCGTGTTGTGATTGTCGAGGCTGTCGGCCGAATAGCCAACGGTATACACGTCGGCGTCTAGGCCAGCCACGTCGCCGGAGCTCGTGATGTCGCCGTTGCCGATCACTTCGCCGACCGCCGTGTTGTGATCGACGTCAGCTGTACCGCCGCTGACGTCGCCTTCTGTGCCAGCCGCGGCGTCAAAGTCCACGCCTTCGCCGCCCTCTCCGCGGATATTGGCGTTGTGATTGATCTTGACGGTGGCAAGGTTGTTGTTGGCCGCCCAATCGCAAGGAAGGCTGTCGTCCGGCCCGCCGCACATACTGCCCGCCTGGGCATTCACGGCCACGCCATCCTCTCCGTGAGAGGAAATGTCGCCGTTCTCGGTCACTTCCACCGTGGCAGAGTTGCCGTCGGCCGTGCCATTATAGTCGCTGCCGGCAGTCGCGTTGCCACCAACGCCGTTCTCGTTGTTCGAACTGATGTTGCCGTTGTGGGTAATCACAACCGTCGCCGTGTTATCATCGGCCGGACCGTCAGAGCTGCCGGCGACCACAGCCAGCTTGACACCGGGCCCCCCACCACTGTCCGTTGATCTAATGGCGCCGTTGTCGCTGATATTCAGGCTGGCGGTGTTGCCGTTTCCTTGCGCCATCGTGGCGTCGTCGTCCTGGACCGCCGCGACATTCGCCATGATCCCGGCCTCGTCGTCGCCACTGCCATCTCCAGTGATCGGACCGTTGCCTGTGATATCCAGGGTGGAGGTGTTGTTGTTCGTATGACCACCGTTTCCTTCCGCGGTGCTGGTGGCGGCGATGCCGGAGCCGGCGCGACCGTGGATGGGCCCGTTGTCGCTGATGGTGACATGGCTGGTGTTTTCGTCCGCGTTGCCGGGCGAGAACGTGTTGCCTGCGATACTTTCGATCTCGACGCCGGTGTCGCCCAGACCATCGATGGATGTGTTGCCGCTTACCGTGACGATGCTGCTGTTGTTGTCGCCAACGCCGGTCGTACCGTCGTCGATTGCCTGGCTCTCGACGATGACGCCGTCACTGCCCTGGCCAACGATCTTGCCGTTGTCATTGATTTCCGTGGTCGAGGTGTTGGCGCTGCCGCAGCAGACGTCGTTGGTCGAATTGATCCCGACGCCGGAGCCGGTGATGTTGCCGTTGCGATCGATCATCACCGAGCTCGTGGTGTTACCCGCATCGAAGAACACGTACACGTCGATCGCGGGGCAGTTGGTCCCACCAGCGATGCTTACGGCGTCTATGATGACGCACGCCCCGGCCGCTCCGCCATCTCCGGCTGCGCCGGCCGGCGCCGACACGATGCCGCCGGTGATGTTGCCGTTGTCACTGATGTTCACCGTCGACGTCGTGTGGGTCACGTCCGTCGCTTCCAGGTCGACAATCACACCTGGTCCGTTCGATGCGTGGATGTTGCTGTTGTGGCTGATGTCCACGTTGTACGACGCGTGGTCCGCCACCGCCGCGCTGCTCAAGATGCGCACCGCCGTCGTGTCGCCCTTGAACGTGTTGTTCGTCACCACGGCGTTGATGCTGCTGTGGTAGGTGCCGTCCTTGTCTCCGTTGAACGCCATGTACACAGCGTCGGAGTTCAGGGAGTTGATGATGTTGTGGTCCAGCGTGATCGAGTTCGTGAACAGGTTCGCCGTGGTCGGGTTTGGGAACGGCGTGGACGCCGTCGCCGTGCTCCTGAACCCGGAGTCGTTCCCGCTCAGCATGCTGTTCGTCACCGAGACGTTCGTCTCGTTGCTCGCCTGGAACTCGATGGCGTTGGTCGAGACGTCCCGGATGTCGACACCGTCGATGTTCGACGTGCCGAACGAGAAGGTGTTGCAGACCAGCGCGGTCGCCGTGTCGCCGCCGCACAGGAAGATCCCCTGCCCGCTGCCGTTCTGCGTCACCGCCGTGCCGCCATCGGTGATGTTCTGAATCGTGAAGTGCGACTTGCCCGTCGCCGGGTCGCCGCCGCCCAGGAGCGTGAAGCTGAAGTTGTTGTGCGTCGCGCTCACTTCCAGGCCGTCGTCACAGGGCAGGCCACCGGCGGCCAACCCAGCC
>JBGQHA010000471.1:0-2084 GCA_041497735.1 Dehalococcoidia bacterium
CGGCCGCAGCCGCCAGACGATGTCGCCCGTCTTGCGATCGATGCGCACGACGGTCGAGATGTTGCGGAAGCTCACCATCACGTCGCCGCCGGGCAGCGGCACGACGGTGTTCGCGTGCGACCACTCGTGGCGCAGGTCGGTGGGCGTGATGATGTCGAGCGCCGGATCGAGGTGCTCGTGGGCGTGCCACTCCCACACCAGCTTGCCGTCGCGGTCGACCTCGACGACGCGGTCGCCCCACATCCTGCCGTTGTGCTCCGTGCCGGGCAGCCCGCCCTGCACGCGCGGGATCAGCTCCGATGGCAGCTCTTCGATCGTCAGGTAGATCGCGCCGCCGGACTCGGTGCGACGGCCGTCGTGGTGGTGCGCCGGATCGCGGTGCTCCCAGACGATGTTGCTGTCCCAGTCGAGCTCGAACATCGCGCCGCCCTTGAAGACGGGCCACGCCGGGAAGTTCTCGCCCGGCGGCGCTGGCGTTTTGCCCAGCGCGAAGAGGTTGCCGTTCGGCAGCGCGTAGACGTAGTCGCCCGGCTCCAGCGGCGCCTTCCACTCGTGCACGACGTTGCCGTCCATATCGAGGAGGTACGTCTCGCCCTCGCCGAACATCGGCGCGTAGAGCGTGTACCCCTGGAACGCCTTCGACGGCTCGTGCGCGGTGAGGCCGAGCTTGCGCGTCCGGCGCGACGTGACCTGGTCGATAGCCATGACGCCGCAGTCTAGGACAGCTCCGCCAGCAAGACAAGCCCTTGTCTCCGCCGATAGACTCCTCATGATGAGATCTCCATCGAGCTTCCAGCCTCAAGCTTCGAACTCATATCGATGACGACGCTAGTTGTAGAGCTCGATCCTGCCGGCGAGCCGCCGCTCGCCTTCGCCGGCGACACGGCACCGCTCGTCTACTTCCTCTCGTTCGCCTTCGCGACGCGCTACGGCGCGCAGCACGAGCTCAGCAAGGCCACGGCGCTCCTGCGTGACACGCACAAGATCGATCTCAAGCCGCTCCTCACGTTCGCTGACCGCGCGGCGGAGGACGAGGCCAATCGCGCCGAGCTCGAGCGGCTCTGGCAAGACGCCGCGCCGCTCGCCGAGTCCTGCCGCGCCGTCATCGCCGCGATCGATGCCGACGCCGCGGTCCGCGAGCTGCTCGCGGACTTCCCAACGCTGCGCGAGCGCATCGATGAACTTGGACGCATCGCGTCCTGGGCGGCGGAGACGAACCGGCGCGTCCGGCTGACGTATACTATGGGCTAGCCATGCCTGTCCCACCTGGCGAACCCGACAGCGCGGAGGCGATAAGCTCCTGGATTGCGGAGCGGGTTTCTTCGCGCGACCGCTTCCGGCACGTCTACGACGCCTCGGAGCGGCACCGGGAGGCGCACGGGCCGGAGTGCACGGTGTACGCCAGTAGCAGCGGGCCGGTGCTGGGCACGCTGGCAGCGGCCACCGGCGCTAGACGAATCCTCGAGCTCGGCTGCGGGCTGGGATACAGCGCCCTCTGGCTCGGCTACGGCTCTTCTCCGGACGGACGTGTGGAGACCATCGAGTGCGACCCGACGCATGCCGAGCTGGCGCGCGACCACATCGCGCGCGAGGGCTTGGCCGAGCGCATCACCGTACTGGAAGGGCGCGCCAGCGGTCTGCTGCCAACGCGGACAGGGCAGTATGACCTGATCTTCTGTGACAGCGCCCCCGATGAGTACGGGATGTACCCGGACCACTTCCTGCGGTTGCTGAAGCCGGGCGGCCTGCTCATCACATCGAACCTGTTCCTCGGGCAGTATTCGCTGGACATACCCGGCCTCGACCAAGCAGCGGCCTATCGAGAGTGGCTGCTGGCCGAGGAGCGCCTGTTGACTGCGTTTCTACAGGGCGGGATGGCGATCAGCGTGCTGCGCGAGCGCTAGACGCCGAACAGCTCCTCGATCACCTTGCTTCGGTAGTCAAAGATGCGCTGGAGCTGGCGCGACACGATCGTCGCTTGCGCGACGCGTCCCGCCAGCCCGAACGGTAGCTCGTACTCCACGCGGTCCGACATCACGGTGTAGCCATCGAGCGGCTCGAAGGCGTGCTCGTGGCGCCAGTAG
>JBGQHA010000472.1:0-2080 GCA_041497735.1 Dehalococcoidia bacterium
ACTCCGGCTTTGCGATGTGCGCTCTACATCGTATCGTATGCGACCGAGGAGCCAGATTCTGCGCGGAGTTCATCCTGAGCGCAGCGAAGGACTCAGAATGACGGACCTTACGTGGAGGTGATCGAGATGGCGCAGAACGCATTGACGCTGCCACAGCAGATCGCGCGGGCGGACACATCGCGGCTGCGCGGCTACGCCGAGCTGCTCTCGTTCTACCAGGGCGACCAGTGGCCCGGACCGCTGCGCCGTCGTGAGCGGCGACTCACGTTCAACTACGCGAAAGCGTTCATTGAGAAAGCGACGTCGTATCTCATGTCCGGTATGCACACCGTCGTCGACGCCGATGACGAGTCGCGGGAGGCGCAGGAGCGCGCCCGGCGGGCGGAACGGGCGATCGCGGAGGTGGCGGAGCAGAACAGCCTGGCGCAGCTCGACTTCGATACGGAGATCGACGCGGCCGTCCTCGGTGACGCGGCGTTCAAAGTGACGTGGGACCCGATGGAGCGGCGGGTGCGCGTGTCGTCGCCGGACGTGCAGGGGATGTTCGTCTGGTGGCTCGGCGACGACACGAGCCGCATCTGGCGCGTCGCGAGCCGCTACACCCTGTCGGCGGAAGAGGCGGAGATCGCGTTCGGTGTGCAGGCGAACCGGAAGTCATCGACAGCGCGCGGCTGCGAGGTCGTCGAGGTGTGGACGGCGGAGACGTTCGAGCTGTGGGTGGACAACGTTCGCGTGGAGGAGAAGGCGAACCCGTACGGCTTCATTCCGTTCGTCATCTATCCGAACCTGCGCGAGCCGAAGCAGTTCTGGGGCACGTCGGACATCCCCGCGATCCGCGAGCCGGTGCGCGAGCTCAACCGCGCGCTGTCGCAGCTCTCGATGATCTTAGAGCTCTCCGGCAACCCGGTCGCAGTGCTGGAGAACGTGACGGAGGCGCAAGACATCGCTGTGCAGCCCGGGGCGGTGTGGGAGCTGCCGGAGCGAGCGCGGGCGTATCTCCTCGATCTCCTGCAAGGCGGTGGCGTGCAGCTCCACGTCGATTACGTGAATTTGGTGTACCGCACGCTGCACGACCTGAGCGAGACGCCGCGGACGGCGTTCGGCGAGAGCCGCGCGGACGCGTCGGGCGTGGCGCTGAGCATGGAGCTCGATCCGCTGCTGAAGAAGGTGCAGCGCAAGCGGCTGATCCGCACGGCCGCGTACCAACGCCGGAACGAGCTGGTGCTGCGCCTGCTGGAGCAGCAGACGGGCGTGCGCTATGCGCCGTATCGATCGAGGGTCGTGTGGGGCTCCGTGCTGCCGGCCGACCGCAGCCGGCTAGTGGAGGATGAGCGGGTGCTGGTGGCGTCCGGCATCCACAGCCGCCGTCGCGCGGCGGACGAGCTGGGCGTGGCGGACCCGGAGGCTGAGTTCTCGCGCTGGCTGGCGGAGCAGGGGCAGGTGGCGGGGCGCTAGTCGCTGGCGTCCGCCTCCGGCAGCGTGTCCAACCTCATCCTCGCACACACCTCGCCTGACCGGGGATAAGGCGCATGAACGGCCTTTCGACGTCTGGTAACGCAGATTACGTCAAATTCCGCAGCGGACGCGACGCGCTGGGTCCAGTATTCCCACTATTCGCTCCTTGCGACTGTCGAGGCCATTTTCAACCTCGGTACGCTCGGGCGGAACGACACCTCCGCCACCCCGATGTCGGACCTGTCAGGGGCGGAATCCCTTAGGACTTCGCTTTCTTCGAAGGTTTCGACTTGCCAGAATTGTTGAGGGCGACCGCTTGGTGAACGAGCGCCTTGAAGGCGGACTCGTCAACTTCTTCTCCTTCGTGGATGTCGATTGCGCGGCGTGCGTTTCCGTCGAGACTCGAGTTGAAGAGACGGGCCGGATCTTTCAGAGACGCGCCCTTGAGGAAGGTAAGCTTCACGACATTCTTGTAGGATTCGCCAGTGCAGATGATGCCGTCGTGCGACCAAATCGGAGTGCCCATCCACTTCCACTCCTCGACGACGTCCGGGTCTGCTTCCTTGATGAGCTTGCGCATTCTGCTGAGGGTTTCCCCGCGCCAGTCCCCGAGTTCGGCGATTCT
>JBGQHA010000473.1:0-2061 GCA_041497735.1 Dehalococcoidia bacterium
ATCGATCGCCTCGTAGAGCGCGCCACCCATGCCCATCACGATCGAGCCCTCCATCTGGTTGGTCGCGCCGTCCGGGTTCACGGTCAGCCCGCAGTCGAGCGCAGCGACGACCTTGCCGACGCGCACCTCGCTGCCCTGCACCTCGACCTGCAGGCACATCGCGCAGTAGCTGCCGACGTCTAGTCCGATCGCGACGCCGGCCCCCCGGTTCGAGCGGGCCTTCGCTCCGCTCCAGCCGAAACGCTCCGCCGCCGACTCGAGAACACGCCGGAAGCGCGGGTGCGAGAGGTTGCGCAGCCGCAGCTCGACCGGATCGATGCCCGTCGCCGTTGCGATCTCGTCGATGTGCGACTCCCGCGCGAAGTGGTTCACCGCGCCGCCCAGCGATCGATACGATCCCGACGGCAGCGGGCTCTCCGAGACGTACGCCGTCACGTTGACGTTCGGGATGTCGTATGGCGCGTCCGAACCGCGCCGGCCGATGAACGGCCGCTCGCCCGCGTGGTAGGCCTTGAACTCCCACGCGACGATCTTGCCGTCGTTGGTGAAGCCGCTCTTGACCTCGATCAGCGCGGCCGGGCGCATCGTGGCGAGCTGCATCTCGTCCGCGCGCGAGTACACGACGCGCACCGGCCGGCCGGCCTCCTTCGCCAGCCGCGCCGCCTCGATCGCGAGCGGGTAGGGGCTCTTGCTGCCGAACCCGCCACCCACCTCCGGCGTGATCACCCGCACGTCGCGCTCCTCCATGCCGAAGTGCTGCGCCAGCTCCGTGCGTATACCGAACGGGCGCTGCGTGCCCGCCCAGACGGTCAAGTGGCCGCCGTCCCACTGGGCAACCGCGGCGCGCGGCTCCATCGGCGCGTTGGAGATGTAGGGGATGAAGTACGTCGCTTCGAGGACGCCGTCCGCGGCGCGGAAGCCTTCCTCCAGCGAGCCCGCCTCTTGCGTGGTGAACGCGTCGCTCGCCGTCCGCGCGAGCAGCTCCGGCAGATCGAGATGCGACGGCTGCCCCGGCCGCTCCTCCCAGCGCGCCTGCACGAGTCGCAACGCCTGGTCAGCTGCTTCGTCGGTCTCCGCGAGCACGGCGACGAGCTCGTCGTCGCGCACGACCTGCACCACGCTCGGCATCCGTTGCGCCATCGACGTGTCAGCCTCGACAAGCTTCGCACCGCGCGCGGGCTTGCGCAGCACTGCTGCAAACAGCATGCCGTCGAGGATGACGTCTTGCGTGTACTGCGCGGCGCCCGTCACGCGCGCGACGGCGTCGACCCGCGGCGCATGCCTGCCCATGATCGTGAACTCAGCCGCCGGTGTCAGCGCAACGTCATCGATGAGCTCCCGCGTCAGCTCGCGGCCGGCGAGCAGCTCCGCATACGAAACGCCCGCCGAGCCGGCGCGCGCCGGCACGACGCGCCCCTCGCGACAAGCCAGCTCGCTCGCCGGCAGGTCGAGCTTGTCCGCAGCCAGCTCGAGCAGCGCCTGTCGCGCCGTCGCGGCCGCCTTGCGTAGCTGGAGGCCAACGCGCGCCGTCGACTGGCTGCCGAACGTGCCCATGTCCCAAGGCACGCGGTCGGTGTCGCTCAGCACGACGTCGACGGCGTCCAGCGGCACGCGCAGCTCGTCCGCCACCTCCATCGCGAGTCCAGAGCGAATGCCCTGTCCGTACTCGACCTTGCCCGCGTATGCCGTCACCTTGCCATCGGCGTGCACCGCGAGCCACGTTGCTTCAACCGGCGCGGGCTGCGTGTTCCCATACGCAGCGCGCGCATAGCTCGTAGGTGGCAGCGCGATCGGTGTCACCTGCCCAACGATACGCAGTCCGCCGTTCGATTTGCTCATCGCGTCGCTTCGCTCGCGCGCTGCACCGCGTGCAGGATGCGCTGGTATGTCCCGCAGCGGCACATATTCTCGGCCAGGGCTTCCTTGATCTGCGCGGCGTCCGGCTTCGCTTCCCGCGAGAGCAGCGCGGCCGCCGTCAACACGAAGCCGGGGATGCAGTAGCCGCACTGCATCGCCGACTCGTCGACGAACGCCTGCTGCACCGGGTGCAGCGCGCCGTTC
>JBGQHA010000474.1:0-2060 GCA_041497735.1 Dehalococcoidia bacterium
GACGCCGGTGAACCCCTACAACATGCGCATCGAGCCGCGCGCCGGCATGGCGATCACGGCCGCCGCCGGCCCACTTTCGAACCTCCTCGTTGCGGCAGTGCTGGCGATCCCCATCCGCGCCGGCTGGGCCACGTGGCACGACCCCTTCCTGTCCAACTTCCGCACGACAGGCTGGGACATGCACGACTACTTCGGTCTGTTCCTGGGCGCCGCGATCTGGATCAACTGCATCCTGGCCGTCTTCAACTTCCTGCCACTGGCACCGCTCGATGGCTTCCGCATCTGGACTGGCGTCCTGCCCATCGAGATCGCTCGGCCTCTCATGCGCCTGGAACCGTACGGCATGTTCATCCTGATGGCGATCTTCTTCCTCGGACCGGCGATTGGCATCAACGTCTTCGGCAGCATCGTGCAGCCGGTCGGCCAGCGCATCAGCGGCACGCTCACTGGGGTGCGCTACTAACATGCGCGCCACGCCTCGACCGCTGTACCGCAGCCGCCAGTTCCTCGGCTCGCTCCGTCCGCGCGTCGACCCGGCCCTCCGCGACGAAGCGCTCGCCCTGCTGCCAGAACGCGCGCGGGCGCTCTTCGAATCGATGATGCTGCGCGATCGGCAGCACTGCCTGGACGTCTACCGCCGCTTACGCGACGAAGGCCACACCGACAGCGATCTCCTCGCCGCCGCGCTGCTACACGACTGCGGCAAGGGCGAGATCGCGCTCTGGCACCGCGTCGCCTTCGTCCTGCTGGACTCGGCCGCGCCGGCCCGCCTTAGGCGGGCCGCGCGCCCCGGCGAAGGCGCGAGCTGGCGCGCGGTGATGTACCGTTGTTTGCACCACGAAGAGCTTGGCGCGCAGCTCGCGCGCGCGGCCGGCTGCTCAGAGCGCACCATGGCGCTCATTCGCGGTGATGACGAGCCTGCGCTCGCGGCGCTGTACGCCGCGGACGACGCCTCGTAGGAGAAACGATGCCGAGATTAGCGATCATCGGTTTGGGACTCATCGGCGGCTCGCTGGGGCTTGCCCTCAAGGCGGCGAAGCTCGAGTCGTTGGAAATCGTCGGCCACGACCGCGAATGGGGCGTCGGTGGTCGCGCGAAGCGCCTCGGCGCGATCGATCTCGACGCGCGCCTGCCCGAGGACGCCGTCGAGGGCGCGGCCGTCGTTGTGATCGCGACGCCGGTCTCCCAGGTGAAGCAAACGATGAAGGACATCGCGCCGGCGTTGAGCGAGGGGGCGGTGGTAACGGACACCGCCAGCACAAAGCGCGACGTGATGCGCTGGGCCAAGGAGTACCTCCCCGACAACGTGAATTTCGTGGGCGGCCATCCCATCGCCGGCAAGGAGAAGGCCGGGCTGGACGCGGCCGAGGCCACGCTCTTCCAGGGGCGTCCGTGGGCGGTCATACCGTCCGTACGCGCGTCGGAAGCCGCCGTGACCGCGATCGAGAACCTGGTGCGCCTCGTCGGCGCCGAGCCGGTGATCATCGACGCGGAGGAGCACGACAGCTACCTGGCCGCCGTGAGCCACGTACCGCTGCTCGCAGCCGCAGCGCTCTTCTCGCTGGCGGCGGAGAGCCCTGCCTGGCCTGACCTGGCCGCGCTCGCCGGACCCGGCTTCCACGACACGACGCGGCTCGGTTCGACGAACCCCGATCTTGGGCACGACATCAGCCTGACGAACCGCGAGAACATCCTCCACTGGCTCGACCGCTACATCGAAGAGCTCCATCGCTATCGCGGGCTACTCGCCGCAGGCGAAGGCCAGGAGGACCTGTACAAGCAGCTCGTCAAGGTGCAGACCGCGCGCGACTCATTCCTGGAGAAGCCGCCCGAGCGCCCGCGCGGCGGCGAGGATGTAGAAAAGCTCAACGTAACGAAGGCGTTGATGGGATCGGTCATCTGGAACTTCGCTCAGAATAGAGCCGCCGAGATAGAGCAGATGATGGAACGGCGGCCCGCCGACGAGCCGCCGCGCAAGGACGTGTCGTGAAGGAGCGAACGGTCCGGCGGCCTTCCGTCCTGCGCGGCACGATCCAGGTGCCGCCGGACAAGTCGATCTC
>JBGQHA010000475.1:0-2050 GCA_041497735.1 Dehalococcoidia bacterium
AGCTTCGGCGCCGGCCCGTTCGATCAGCCGCCGACGGGCATCCATCTTGCCTATGGGCTATGGTCGGAGTCGCAGTTTCGGTATCTGGCCGTAGTCTTCGATGGCTATGTGATCCATCCCTCGAGCCAGACGCAGCAGTTCTACGCGTACGTCGCATCCGATGCAAATGCACGTTCGCTGGCAGACGCGTTGCACGCGTCTCCGGGTGAAAACGAGTTGTTCGGGATCGGTGGCTGGTTCGAGGGCCGAACGACGCACGGCGGAGGCGGTGGCGATCAACAGCTCGCAATCTCTCAGAACGATCGAATCGATTACTTCAAGCTCATCGTGCCGCCGTTTACGATCGAGCGTAGCGAGAGCAGCGGCCCAATCGGAAGTACACCGATTCCAGGCTACGAGTTCCATCCTTCGACGAATGAAGCCGAGACTGTCGAGGCCTACGGGCTTGCGGACGCAGGTGATGCCGATTGCGATATGGGCTCTGATAGCATTGACTCATTACTCATGCTTCAGCATGACGCAGGGCTGCTCAAGGTGCTGCCGTGCGCGAAGGCGGCGGATGCCAGTGGCGACGGCACGATCGACAGCGTCGATGCATCGCTGGTCCTGCAGTTCGCGGCGGGGCTGATCGCTCAGCCGTAGGCGCGCCACCACGAGCGCCTCGGTATACTCATCCGCATGACCCTCTCCGACCGCGACATCCGCGCCGCCCTATCCGAAGGCAGCATCAAGATCAGCCCGTCCGACGGCCTCGATAAGCGCATCGGGCCGGACGGTATCGATTTCCGGCTCGGCTTCACCTTCCTCGTCTTCGAGCGCAACAAGCAGGCCTACATCGACCCGCGCCGGCCCGATACCCTCAAGGGCAGCACGAGGCAGGTCGACGTCAAGGCCGGCGAGCCGTTCATCATCCACCCGCACGAGCTCGTCCTCGCGACGACGCTGGAGCGACTCACCATCGCGGACGACATCCTTGCCCGTCTCGAGGGGCGGAGCAGCTTGGGGCGGCTGGGCATCATCGTCCACAGCACGGCCAGCATCTTCCACCCCGGCTGGGACGGCACGGCCACCATGGAGCTGGGCAACCTGGGCGTCATGCCCGTCGCGCTCTACCCGCGCATGCGCATCTGCATGTTCACCTTCGAGAGGCTTTCGTCGCCCGCCGAGCGCCCCTACGGCAGCACGCCCAGCAAGTACCAGGGCCAGAGCGGCCCGCTCGCCAGCGGCATCTGGGAGGAGCTCGACGAGGAGCTCGGCGAAGAGCGGCTGCACAAGGGCAAGCAGTCCGAGCTTTTCGAACAGGAAGAAGTGACGTGAGCGACCCGTTCGACAAGCTCAGGGCAGGGCCCGGGCCGTTCATGGCCCGCGCGCTCGAGCTCGCCCGAGAGCTCGCCGGACGCACCAGCCCGAACCCCAGCGTCGGCGCCGTCGTCGTGAAAGATGGGCGCGTCGTCGGCGAGGGCTGCTATCGAGGGCCCGGCTCGCCCCACGCCGAAGCCGTCGCCCTCGAGATCGCAGGCGACGCCGCGCGCGGCGCGACGATTTACGTCACGCTCGAGCCGCACTGCTACACAGGGTCCACGCCGCCCTGCACCGACGCGATCATCGCCGCGGGCATCGCCGAGGTGCGCTTCTCCCACGTCGATCCCAACCCGCGCGTAAGCGGCGAAGGCAAACGCCAGCTCGAAGCCGCCGGCATTCGCGTCGTCATGGGCGAAGGCGAGGCCGAGGCGCGTCGAATTAACGAAGCGTACATCAAGCATCGCGAGACCGGCCGCCCGTTCGTCATCACAAAGTTCGCCGCCAGCCTCGACGGTAAGATCGCTGCGACGAGCGGCGACTCGCGCTGGGTGAGCGGCCCGGAGACGCGCGTCTGGTCGCACGAGCTGCGTACTCGTGTCGATGCCATCGTCGTCGGCGTCAACACCGTCGTCATCGACAACCCGCAGCTCACCGCGCGTCCGAACGATCAGCTCTCGGATCACCAGCCGCTGCGCGTCGTGATCGACTCGCGCGGCCGCACGCCGCTCGATGCGAGTGTCCTCGCGTG
>JBGQHA010000476.1:0-2027 GCA_041497735.1 Dehalococcoidia bacterium
ACACCCCCAAACCCCCCGGCCGCGGGGCTCCGCCCCCCTGCACTCCCCCGGTACCGGGGCGTTTCATACGCACCACGTTACACATGATCATACCGAGCCGCTCTCGGCGGGCGCGGTGACGGAGGTGCGGCCGGTGCGAGAGCCGAGCAGCAGCTGGAAGCCAGCCCAGTAGGCGGCGAAGCTGAAGGCGAAGGCGGGAAGCGTGCCGCCGATCTTCAGCATCCAGCCCGGCGCCCACGAGATGAAGTCGGCGTGCTCCAGCAGCCAGGGCGGCTGGGCGCAGAGCGCGTACAGCACGAAGGCCGCCGCCCAGACGAGAAGGCCGACCGGGTTCAGCCCGAATGCGTACCAGTAGCTGCCCGAGCGTTCGTAGAGCGACTCGATGTCGAAGCGGCGGGCGCGCGCGACGAAGTAGTCGGCGATGAAGATGCCGAAGACGGGCACAAAGATGCCGCCGATGAGCAGCAGGAAGTTCTCGTACTGGAGCAGGTCGAGGCTGACGGCGACCGCGATCGCGAGCACACCGACGATCACGGCGAGCAGGGCCTGTCGCAGCCAGGGGACGAGGTTCTGGATCGAGACGGCGGTCGAGTAGATGTTCGCGAAGCCCTCGTCGGACTCGCCGAAGAGCAGCACAATAAGCGCGAGCCAGCCTGCGGTGAGCGGCAGCATCATCTTCACCAGCGAATCGACGAAGCCGGCCGGGTCGCTCTGGAGCGCCTGCACGTAGAGCATGCCGAGCGTGAAGAACCAGATGTTCGCGATCGCGTAGCCGATGTAGGTGCCGATCGCGCCCGGCACGGCCCGCCGGGCGAAGCGGCTGTAGTCGCCGACGAGCGGCAGCCAGGAGACCGGCAGCGCGACGACGAGGTCGACGCCCTGCCAGAAGTTCGGAAAGCCGCCCGCGCCGTGACGGCGCCAGATCGCGCCCATGTCGTAGGAATGGAAGAGATAGAACGTGAGCCAGACCGAGGCCGCGACGACGATCCACATCCCGAACTTCTGCATCCACTCGCGCACGACGACGATCGGGCCGCCGACGGCCATCGCCATGCCGACGAGGCCGAAGAAGACGAGCCAGAGGTAGTAGCCCGAAAAGCCGAGGTAGTGCTCGCTGAGCGCGCGCGCGGCCTGCGCCATGATGATGATCTCGAGCGCCGCCCAGCCCACGAGCTGCAGGATGTTGAACGCCGAGGCGACATACGAGCCGCGAATGCCGAGCGACGGCCGCAGCGTCACCATCGTGGGGACGCCGGCGTCGCTCGCGGCGATACCTGCGAGCGAGAGGAGCACGGTGCCCAGCAGCGTCCCGACGACGATCGCCAGCAGGGCGGCCTGGGTGCCCAGGCCTGGCACGAGCAGCGCGCCGGCGACCATCACGAGCAAGCTGACCGCGAGGTCGCCCCAGAGCACGCCGAGGTCGAAGGGCCGCAGACGCCGGTGTTCGAGCGGGACGGGGCGGATACCCCAGTCCTCGGGCAAGCGGACGCCGAAGCTTTGGTGTTGGTTGCTGGTCGCTGGTTGTTGGTTCACGTGTCCTCGATTCGGCTCCTCGATCGTCATCGTCGTAGGTCGGGGTCTTCAGACCCTGACGCGCGAGGGTCTAAAGACCCTCGCCTACGCGGACTCATCGCATCGGTTCCTCTGCGCGGGTCCTACGCCACCAGCGTCGCATGGCTACTCCTGACCAGACGGCCTCGACGGCAGCAAACGGCCAAGCCTGGATGAGCAGTCCGTAGAGCGCAGAGGCTGCGCATGCTCCAGCGAACGCCACGACGAACCACGGGGAGCGCTCCTCCAGCGCATACGTGATCAACATCGCTGTGACAGCAAGCGCGCCGAAGACGAGGAGCGTCATCTAGTGATCCTCACGCCTCCTCGGCGTGCCGTAGAAGCGGAAGAAGTGGTGCACAGGCCCGTGGCCGTGGCCGATCGGGTACGCCATCTGGAGCGCCTTCGTCACGTAGGCCTTCGCCATCGCGACGGAGCCGCGCAGGCTTTCGCCACGCGCGAGGCCGGCCGCGATC
>JBGQHA010000477.1:0-2024 GCA_041497735.1 Dehalococcoidia bacterium
CCCGCGCGCGAGAGCGCCGGCGCGTGCGCGAGCAGGGCGTTCACCAGCGTACCCGCGCTGTGGCCGGGCGCGGGATGCACCGCCATCCCTGCCGGCTTATCGACAACGAGAATGTCTTCGTCCTCGTAGACGATGCGCAGCGGAACGGCCTCCGGCGTCAGCTCCGAGGGCGCCGGCGGCGGGATCGTCACGCGCACGCGAGCGCCGGCATCGAGCGCCAGGCCGGCCTTCGCGGGCAGGCGGGCGTCGACCGTGACGAGCCGTTCGTCGACAAGGTGGCGCACGCGCGAGCGCGTCAGCTCCGGCAGCAAGCGCGCGATGAAGCGATCGAGCCGTTCGCCGGCGACGTCGGCGACGAGCTCGCGGACGTCAGCCACCGTCCGGCGGCTTGGCGCGGAAGCGGTCGCCTTCGAGCACGAGGAAGAAGAAAAAGATCGTCGCCACGCCAATGCTGATGCACGAGTCGGCAACGTTGAAGGCGGGCCAGTAGCGGAAGTTGATGAAGTCCGTCACCTCGCCGGTGCGGATGCGGTCGAGTAGGTTGCCCGCCGCGCCGCCGAGCTGGAGCGCCAGCGCGATACGCAGCAGGCCGTGCTCCAGCGGCGGGTACATGTAGTAGAGCGCGATCGCCGCCACGCCGATGATCGACGTTACGACCAGGAACGCCGTCTGGCCCTGCAGGATGCCGAACGCCGCGCCCCTGTTGCTGACGTTGATGATGTTGAGGATCCAATCGTGGTGGGGCCAGGCCTCGTTCGGCGCCAGCTTCGCGCGCACGATCGCCTTCGTGAGCTGATCGAGCGCGAGCACCGCCGCCGCGATGAACACAAAGACGGGGTCGATGCGCAGGCGCGCGCGCGTGGCGGGCGGGGCGTTCGGGGAAACGGCGTGTTCGCTCAAGTTCACCTCGTAGGGGCGGAGCTGAAGCTCCGCCCTGGACACAGCTCAAGCTCTGTCCCTACGACGCTAACATACCACCGTCACCCTGAGCGAAGCGAAGGGTCTGATCCTTTGAGAAAGCATCTCGAATCGAAAGGCCTTTCGCGAGGGGCCAGATGCTTCGCCTGACGGCGCCAGGGCGGGTCTGAAGACCCGCCCCTACGAACGTCGCCTCCGGCGACAGGGCGGCCACGCAGGGCCGCCCCTACGCGTCAACAATCGATGTGTTCGCCAATTTCTCCAGCGCTTTCACAAGCGCCTGCGTTCCCGCCTCGCCCAGGCCCTCGGCCTCCAGCGCGGCGAAGAGCTGCCGCACCAGCGCGGTGCCCGGCAGCGGCGTGTGGCCCTGATCGGCCAGCTCCAGCGCGAGGCGCAGGTCCTTCTGCTGCTGCCAGACCTTGAAGCCCGGCTTGAAATCGCCCGCGAGCACCTTCGGCGCGAGGTTGTGCAACGCCCACGACGAGCCGGCGCCCGCTCGCACGGCCTCGATCATCGTCGCGGGATCGACGCCGCCTTTCGCCGCGAGGACGAGCGCCTCGCTCATCGCGAGGTTGTTCAGCCCGACGACGACCTGGTTACAGAGTTTCACCACCTGGCCGGATCCGATCGGCCCGCAGTAGACGGGCGTCTTGCCCATCGCTTCGAAGAGCGGCCGGCAGCGGTCGAACACCTCGCGCTTGCCGCCAGCCATGATCGAGAGCGTGCCATCGATGGCGCCCTGCTCGCCGCCCGAAACCGGCGCGTCCAGCATCTCGATGCCGCCCGAGGCGTATCGCTCTGCAATCGATCGCGTGACGGCGGGCGAAATTGTGGACATGTCGATGTGCACGAGGCCGTCGTGCGCGCCCGCGATGATGCCGTCGTCGCCGAGCGCGACGCGCTCCGTGTCCGGCGAGTCGCCGAGGATGGTGATCACGACATCGCTGCGCTGCGCGACGTCCTTGGGCGAGGCGGCCTCCTGCGCGCCCTCCGCGACGAGCGCATCGATGCCGGGCCGGCTGCGGTTCCAGACCGTGAGTCCATAGCCGGCCTTCATGAGGTTGCGCGCCATGGGCCGGCCCATGATGCCCAGCCCGATGAAACCG
>JBGQHA010000478.1:0-2017 GCA_041497735.1 Dehalococcoidia bacterium
CGACAGGCGCTCCTCGGCCGCGGCACGAACGGTAAGCGCAACGGTCGCACTGCGTCGGCTTCGGCATCGAACGTGAAGCCCGCGCCCGCGAAACGGAGATCTGCCACCTCCGCGAGGAGATGATGTAGGGGCGGTTCGTGAACCGCCCAAATCTCATCGACTAACACAAAATGCCGTGCGATCAATCGCGTCCTCACCGCCGCTCGATGCGTCTCCAGGGCTATGATTATGGCCTTGGCGGTGCCTACTTCATGACGATCGTGTGCAAGGATCGTGCCTTGCTGTTTGAGAACGACACACTGCGAGATCTTGTCGATGGCGCATGGCGCTGGCTCGGCCAGCAGTACCCGCACGCAGAGCTAGACGAATACGTTATCATGCCCAATCATTTGCACGGCATCATTGTTCTTCGAGATGCTGTTGTGGGCGGTTCGCGAACCGCCCCTACGACGCAGGCACTCCCAAGAAAGGTTCTCGGAAGCCTCGTCGGCGCGTTCAAGACTGTTTCCACAAAGCGGATCAATCAATTTCTGAATACTCCCGGGGTGCAGCGTTGGCAACGCAATTATTGGGAGCGAATTATCCGCGACGAGGACGAAATGAACCGCATCCGTCAATACATCATCGAGAACCCGGCGCGCTGGGAGGAAGATCAGGAGAACCCGGCGGCGAGGCTTGCCATCTCGAAGGCGAAGGCGCGTCGGTAGGCGATGGCCGACCGGACTGCACTAGATCCGATGCGAACTGACATCGAACGCCGCATTCGCAAGACGTTGCGAAGCATCGAGGGCGTGCTGGAGAGCCCGGGCATGTTCATGCACGACGATGCCTATTGGGTGAACGGCAAGGAAATAGCGCACTTCCATGACGATGACTTAGAGCTCCGTCTTACGCGAGCGGTCATCAGTGCAAACCGCGAGCGGCTGCGCGCAGATCCGCGCGTCGAACGCAGGGCGCCGTCGTCGGACTGGGTGAACATTCGCTGCACATCGTCGCGAGACGTCGAGCTCGTGGCGGAGCTGGCCGAATTGGCCGCGCACGCGCATCGTCCGCCCGCGGGAATGCCGACGGTACCTCCGCCCATTGGGCCGCAGCTCGAGCGAATGCGGCGTTTTCATTAGTGGGGTGGGCATGAAACTGCGCTCCTTCGGCGATGGGTTCCGGCACGAGGCGCCGGCGCACTGGGGCTGCACCAATCTCGAAGCGACGCGCATCCTCGATCACGGGCTGATGGTGGAGCACCACTATTTGCCCAGCGGTGAGATGGACGAGCACTCCGCGCCGATGGCGGTGCTCTGCGTCTGCATCGCGGGCGAAGGCTTCGTGAAGGTCGGCGACGAGTCGAGCGAGCTGCACGCGAACCAGGCCGTCGTCTGGCCGGCGGGCAAGACCCACAAGCTCTGGACGACGGACGCATCGATGACGGTGCTGCTGATCCACTTTCCGGGGCAGCAAGACCTTGCGCTTGGCCCGGACACTCCTGCGAACCGATGACTAGGGACGAACTGCTAGCCAGCATTCGGCGCGAGCGCGCGCAGCTCGATGCCGTGGTGGCGCGAGTGGGGGAGGCGCGCATGACAGAGCCTGCGCTGGAGGGCGGCCGCTCCGTGAAGGACGTGCTGGCGCACGTCAGCGCCTGGGAGAAGATCTGCATGGCGCTGGTACGGAATAACCAGCCCATTCAGCCTCCGCCGCCCGGCGAGAGCGGCCCATCGGAACCGTCGGGCACTGAAGGACAGCGGCAGACTGACGCGATCAACGACAAGGTCTATCAAGACAACCGCGATCGCCCGCTAGCGGATGTCGTCGCCGACGCGCAGCGGTCGTACACGGACCTCGTCGCGATGGTGGAGGCAATGTCCCAAGAGCAGCTCGAGACGCCGCTCGGCGGGCCGCAGTTCGCAGGCCAGAGCCCGCGTGTGGGCGAGCTTATCGGGGGGAACAGCGACGGCCACTACCGAGAGCACAGCGAGCAGATCGCGCGCTGGCTGGGCGGCTAGATGGCCCGCCCGCCCGC
>JBGQHA010000479.1:0-2003 GCA_041497735.1 Dehalococcoidia bacterium
GCCGGGTGGGCCGGTGAGGTTGCCCCCACCGGCCTCCCACAGATCCGGACTTGCGCAACTCACGCATCCGGCTCGTCGGATCGAGGCTTCGCTACGGGCGGGCTGGTGCCGCGCGGATCCGTGCTCGTGGAAGCGGAAAGGCAGCGTCGATCTGGCGGTAGCGCTCCCAGAAGAGCTTTCCCGCCCAGCCACGACGACTGAGCCAGTTCTTCCTCTCGCGGCGGATTTCGCGTCGGAGGCTCGCTAGGACGGTCGCGTTCCCCGGCAAGCCGAAGTAGGCGTACAGTCCCAACAGTTTGCTCACCAGCACGCGATGCTGCTCTCGGATCGGGTCATGGCGGTGCTCGGACATCCATGCGCGCAGACGTTTCAGCACGCGCGTCCGGCGCTTGCGGCTCATCACCTGGAACAGCACCCAGATACCCTTCACCGACTTCATCCAGGCATGCGTGAAGCCGAGGAAGTCGAACGACACGTGATCCTTCGGTCCGCGCAGTCGCGGTTGCCGGAAGGGAATCAGCCGTGTCTTCTCGGGGTGCAGCGTCAGGCCGTACGCCGCAAAGCGTTTGGGCAGCGCGGCATACACCACCCGTGCGTCTGCCTCCGCGCGGAACAGGATCACGAAGTCGTCCGCGTAACGCACCAAGACCACGTTGCCGTGGGCCTTGGGCTTCACGCGCTCTTCGATCCACTTGTCCAGCACCTCGTGCAGATAGATGTTCGCCAGGAGCGGCGAGATCACGCCGCCCTGCGGCGTGCCTCGGTCGGGGAAGCTCAAGCTCGTCCCTTCCAGCACGCCCGCATTCAGCCACTTCCCGATCTGGCGCAGGATCACTCCGTCCCGCACCCGCTGCTCCAGGATCCTACGCAGATGCGCGTGGTCCAGCGTGTCGAAGAAACGCCGGATATCCACCTCCACGATCCAGCCGCCCCACATGTCCATCACTCCCGTCCGCAGCCGGTCCAGCGCTTGATGCGCCGACCGCCTCGGTCGGAAGCCGTACGAGCAGTCCAAGAAGTCCTGCTCGTACACCGCGCTCAAGAGCATCGCCACCGCGCGCTGGAGCACCTTGTCCTCCAGCGTCGGGATCCCGATCGGGCGCAGCTCCTTGCCTTCGCCCTTGGGAATGTGCGCGCGTCGGACCGGCGGTGCGACGTAGCGACCTGACTTGAAGCGGTTGAGCAGGCTCTCGAGGTTCGTCTCGAGTTCCCGCTCGTAATCGCTCCAGCTCTGGCCGTCCACCCCTACAGCCCCGTCCTTGCGCGTACGGCGAAACGCCTCGCGCAGCCATTCGACGTCGATGTGATGCGACAGGCTCGTCAACGCCGTCTGCGGCATCCCGCGAGCCAGCTCTGCTATCCGTTGCAGTTTCGTTGAGACTGCTTCCGAGCTCGGTATCTCGGTCATCTTGCCCTCCAACGGTTCCTCGTTCCGGCGCCCCCTTCGCTCCGCAGGGTCCCTCGGGTCGGTATCCCTGCTTCATCGCTACTACGTGGCGCTCCGACTCCTCGCCGTCCTTCTCACAGCCCTTCGGTTGCTATCGGCCGCGATACCTCGCTGCACTCGGTCGTTCGCTCGCACGCCAATCGAGTGCGATCCGCATGCGCCTGGAGACTTGTTCACCCGGGCTTCCATGTCGCCGGGACTCTTCGATGGGGACGGCGAGGTCTCCCAGGTCCCTGTGTGACCCCACTGCACGCTCGCCCTGGACTTTGACCCCGGTGGGACGACGTGTCTCGCCTTGACGACACGCACGTGCTGCCTCGCTTACCTAAACTCGCTTGGCTCCCACGGGTTTGTGGTCTCTCGGGGCTCGATTCCACGGCTCTCGTGCTCGCTGTCTACGCTTCGAGGTGTGGGTCGCCCCTACCATCTCGCAAGACTCGCTTCCGCCTGGTGGCTAACCGTTGACGGACGGGACTGGATACCCGCCGGGTCACGAACGCAGTTTCACGTCAGGTCATGACGATCCTCCGCGCACAGGTTTTCCCTGGCGCAATCA
>JBGQHA010000480.1:0-2002 GCA_041497735.1 Dehalococcoidia bacterium
CGTCCGGGTCTTGCGCATCGAGCGCGAGCCAGGCGGCGGCTTCCTGGCCGCGAGGGATTTTTTTGAGGAACTCACGGAGATCGGTGGGTGAGTCGAGCGCGGCGTAGTCGGCTTTTTCGCCGCTGTCGCCTGCGGGCGCGAGTTCGCGGAGCAGAGATGTGAAGCCGAGCTCGGCGTAGAGTTCGCGCAGCGCGGCCAGGTCGGGCTCTTCCATGATGAGCGCGTCGAGCGCGAGCGGGACGGGCGCGTCGGTGGGAATCGTCGCGAGCTGCTTGCTGAGCTTGACGAACTCGGCGTTTTTTTCGAGCGCCTCGCGGTAGCTTGCGCGCTTCACTTCGCCGGCGTGCTTGAGAGTTTCTTCGGCGCTGCCGTATTGCTGGATCAATTGGCGCGCGCCGACTTCGCCAATGCCTGCTTTGCGGCGCTCGCCCGGGGCGGGCTTTTCGTTGGGGTCGCGCGCGCCGGGAATGTTGTCGATCGTGTCGCCCATCAGGGCCATGACGTCGGGAACTTTTTTCGGCGGGACGCCCATGAGCTCCTCGACTTTTTTCTCGTCGATGACGAGATCGGCTTTGGCGGGATTGAGAATGCGGACGTGCGGCGTGACGAGCTGCATCAGGTCCTTGTCGCTGGTGACGATGATGACTTCGAGATTCTTCTTGGTGGCCTGGCGGGCGAGCGAGCCGATGACGTCGTCCGCTTCGTAGCCGGGATATTCGAGGATGGGCAGGCGCATGGCTTCGCAATAGCGGCGGACGTAGGGGAGCTGCACGGCGAGATCTTCGGGCATCGGCGGGCGCTGAGCTTTGTAAGCGGCGAAGAGCTTGTCGCGGAAGGTGGGCGCGGCGAGGTCGAAAGCAACGCCCAGGTAGTCGGGCTGCCAGTCTTTGACGAGCTTGCGGATCATGGTGGCGAAGAGGTAGGGAACGTTGGTGGGAACGCCGGCAGCGCTGCGGAGGCGCATGGGCATGGGCGCGTAGAAGGCGCGGAAGATGTAGCCCATGGCGTCGATGAGGAACAGGCGCTTTGGCGGCGATGCGGGCATTGGACAGGCGCGCCGACGGGCGGCGCGCAAGCACGCGAGTATATCAGACGCGGGCCGGGTGCTTGCGGCGCGGGCAGCGGCGGCGGGGACGGGCGGGACGGTGAGCTGTCAGCGGGAGGAGACAGGAGGCAAACTGCTCACTTGACTCAGCATCCCGCAGCGGCATATAGCTATACGTGAATTTGGGGGTGTGGGATGGCGCTGGGGGTGCCGTCCGCGGAGTTTATGGGTTCCATCGGCAGAAGCGATGGAGCGAGTGTGCCTGCCCGGTGTTATAAGCGATCACAGGAGAAGACCATGGAACGATCTCGACGGTGGGGAGTGCGTGTGGCAGTCGTGTGCGCGGCGCTGCTGCTGATGGCGCTGGGGGTGACGAGCGCGTCGGCGCAAACATTTCGCGGCTCGATTCTGGGCACGGTGACGGACACGAGCAATGCGTCGGTGAAGGGCGCAAAGGTGATGGTGCACAACGTGGACACCGGGATTGACCGCACGACGGACACCGGCTCGGATGGCGGCTATTTGGTGCCGGAGCTTCCCATCGGAATTTACAACGTGACCATCGAGATGAAGGGCTTCCAGAAGGCGGTGACGACGGGTGTGAGAGTAGATGTTTCGGTTGAGCGGCGCGTAGATGCGGTGCTGAAGGCCGGCGCGGTGACGCAGCAGATTGTGGTCCAGGGCGAAACGCTATCACAAATTGAAACGACAAGTAATGTGCTGGGTGGAGTTCTGACTCAGGACAACGTGAAGGACTTGCCGATCAACGGGCGCGACTATACGAAATTAATTTTTCTGAATCCTGGCGTCGCGGGCTCGCCCGACCAGATCACCGATTCGCCGGGATCGTTCGGCGAGTTTTCGATGAACGGAGCGCGCGGGCGGTCGAATAATTATCTGCTAGACGGCACGGATATGAATGACGGCTACCGGAACGACCCGGCTATCAATGAAGCC